>JAPYOG010000282.1 GCA_028278785.1 Candidatus Poriferisocius anaerobius
CCCCGGCGAGGACGGCTTCGCCGAGCGGGTGCTCCAGTGCTGGGGGGTGGACGGCCACAACAGCCACACCAACGTGTGCAGCTCCAACGCCCGGGTCGGCTACCAGAGCTGGATGGGCCACGACCGCCCGTCGGCGGACTTCGCCAACGCCGAGGTGGTCTTCCTCATCTCCTCTCACCTGGAATCGGGCCATTACTTCAACCCCCACGCCCAGCGGATCATCGAAGCCCAGTCCAATGGGGCGACCGTCATCTGCGTTGATCCCCGGCTGTCGAATACCGGCTCGAAGGCCGACTACTGGCTGCCCGCCTGGCCCGGCACCGAGCCCTTCCTGCTGCTCGCCATCGCCCGGCTGCTGGTGCTCGACGGCGCCTGGGAGCGCGACTTCGTGCGGCGCTGGACCAACTGGGAGGTCTACCTGCGCCAGCGCCACCCGAACCGGCCGCTGGAGTTCGAGTCGGTGGGCCCCGCGCTGGCCGACGACTACGCGGCCTACACCCCGGAGGAGGCGGAGCGGGTGTGCGGGGTGCCCGCGGCCCAGATCATCGAGATCGCCGAGATCATCGGCGCCCATCCCACCAAGTTCGCCTCCCACAACTGGCGGGCCGCGGCCGCCGGCAACCTGGGCGGCTGGCAGACGGCCAGGTGCTTGTTCTTCCTCAACGTGCTCACCGGCTCGGTAGGCACCGCAGGGGGCACCACCGGCAACGGCTGGAACAAGTACAAGGCAGCCCACCCGGCGGGCGCGCCGCCCTTCGAGCAGTGGAACGAGCTGAGCTGGCCGCGGGAGTACCCGCTGGCCCACCATGAGATGTCGATTCTGCTGCCCCATTTCCTGGCCGAGGGCCGAGGCCGCCTCGATGTGTACTTCAGCCGGGTGTACAACCCGGTGTGGACCAATCCCGACGGATTCAGATGGCTGGAGGCGCTCAAAGACCCCGACAAGGTGGCCTGCCACGTGGCCCTGACGCCCACTTGGTCGGAGACGGCGGTGTTCGCCGACTACGTGCTGCCCATGGGGGTGGGGGCTGAGCGCCACGATGTGGCCAGCTTCGAGACCCACGCCGGGCGGTGGATCGGCTTCCGCCAGCCGGTGCTGCGCCGCTTCGCCGAGATTCGTGGCAGCGAGGTGACCAGCGGGTCGCGCACCCACGAGTTCAACCCCGGCGAGGTGTGGGAGGAGAGCGAGTTCTGGATCGACCTGTCGTGGCGCATAGACCCCGACGGCGCCATGGGAATCCGCCGCTGGTTCGAGAGCGTTGAGCAACCCGGCACGCCGATGAGCGTGGACGAGTACTACGGGTCGATGTTCGCGGCGGTTCCCGGTTTGGCCGACGACGCCGAAGCGGCCGGCCAGACCCCGTTGGAGTTCATGCGCGACCGGGGCGCCTACGCCCTCGAGGGCGACATGTACCAGCCCTATGAGCGGGAGGTGGACCCTTCTGAATTGGAGGGCTGCAAACTAGACGACGCCGGCGTGTACCGCCGCACGGGCACCCCGGGCACATGGTCGGGCTCGTCAGAGGACTTGGCCGACCTGGAATTGGCCGGCTTGGGCGACGGCTCGCCGGCGGTGCAGGTGGACGGCGCCCCCAAGGAGGGCTTTCCCACGCCGTCGCGCAAGCTGGAGCTGTACTCGCAGACGCTGGCCGACTGGGGCTGGCCCGAGTACGCCACCCCCACCTGGATTCCCTCGCACGTACACTGGGAGAACCTCGACCTCGTTGGAGATGAGCGCATCCTGGTTCCGACGTTTCGCATCCCGACCCTGGTCCACACCCGCTCGGCCAACAGCAAGTGGCTGTCGGAGCTCAGCCATCGCCACCCGCTGTGGATCCACCCCTCCGACGCCGAGGCTCTGGGCATCGAGATGAGCGGGCTGGTGAGGATCACCACTCGGATCGGCCACTTCGTGATAGGGGCGTGGCGCACCGAGGGCATCCGCCCTGGTGTGGTGGCGGCGTCGCATCACATGGGCCGCTGGCGCCTAGATCCCCAAAACGGCGGGTCCTGGTCGGGGGGCGACGCCGACATCTCCAACGACGGCACGGTGTGGCGGCTCACCCGCCGAGGCCGACCGGAGCGCCATGCCAGCGCCGACGGCGACACCGAGAGGATCTGGTGGAGCGATGCCGGCGTCCACCAGAACCTGGCGTTCAGCGTGCAGCCCGATCCGGTTTCGGGCATGCAGTGCTGGCACCAGCGCGTGCGGGTGACGCCCGCTCAGCCCGGCGACACCCCCGGCGACGTGGTGGTGGACACTGCCGAAGCCCGCAAGGCCTGCCAAGAGTGGCTGTCCATGACGCGTCCGGCCCCCGGCCCCGGCGGCCTGCGCCGACCCCTGTGGTACTCCCGCCCGCTCAAGCCCAACCCCGCTGCCTATGCGCTCTGATCTTTTTGCCCGCGGGATCTCTTGCAACGGACAATCCTCGTATATGAAAGGAAGGAATAATGACCCAAATGACTCCTAGTGAAGCGTTCGTGGAGACCATGGTCGCCCACGGCGTTGACACCATCTTCGGCATCATGGGCAGTGCGTTCATGGATGCCATGGACATCTTCGAACCGGCTGGTATCGAGTTGGTGCCGGTTGTCCACGAGCAGGGCGCGGCCCACATGGCTGACGGGTTCAGCAGGGTCAGCGGGCGCCACGGCGTGGTGATCGGCCAGAACGGGCCGGGCATCTCCAACTGCGTGACCGCCATTGCCGCCGCCTACTGGGCCCACAGCCCGGTGGTGATCGTCACTCCCGAGACGGGGACGATGGGTATCGGCCTGGGCGGTTTCCAGGAGGCCAACCAGCTTCCGATGTTCGAGGAGTTCACCAAGTATCAGGGCCACGTCAACAACGAGAACCGCATGG
The DNA here is from genome assembly GCA_028278785.1 of Candidatus Poriferisocius anaerobius. Lineage (GTDB taxonomy): Bacteria > Actinomycetota > Acidimicrobiia > Acidimicrobiales > Bin134 > Poriferisocius > Poriferisocius anaerobius. The sequence goes on from JAPYOG010000282.1 coordinate 2,864, forward strand.
CCGAGCTCACCGCCCGATGCTTCGACCGGGCCCTCTCCGAGATGGGACCCACGCAGCTCAACATCCCCCGCGACCGCTTCTACGGCGACATCGACGTGGAGATACCGCGACCGCAGCGCCTGGATCGGGGCCCGGGAGGGGAGCGAACCCTCAATGAGGCCGCCGAGCTGCTGGCTGGGGCCTCGTTCCCGGTATTGGTCTCCGGCGGTGGGGTGGTGATGGGCGGCGCCATGGCCGAGACGGTGGCACTGGCCGAGCGGCTCGGCTGCCCGGTGGTGAACAGCTATCTGCACAACGACTCGTTCCCGGCGTCGCATCCCCAGTGGTGTGGTCCTTTGGGCTACCAGGGTTCCAAGGCGGCCATGCGGCTCATCTCGAGGGCCGACGTGGTGCTTGCGCTGGGCACCAGGCTGGGCCCGTTCGGCACCCTGCCCCAGCACGACATGGACTACTGGCCCAATGACGCCAAGATCATCCAAGTGGACGCCGAC
>JAPYOG010000283.1 GCA_028278785.1 Candidatus Poriferisocius anaerobius
CTCCTCGGCTGGGGCGCCGATGACGCTGACCTGCCCGCCCAGCTCCTCGGCGGCGGTTGCCGCCGCCAATCCGGCCCCCAGGCCTGCGGCGGCGATGATGTTGTGGCCGCAGGCATGGCCGATCTCCGGCAACGCGTCGTACTCGCAGATCACCGCCAGGTTGGGGCCGCTGCTGCCGGCACGCGCCACGAAGGCGGTGTCGAGGCCGAATGCCGAGCGCTCCACCTCCAACCCGGCCCCCTCCAGCACGCTGCACAGCAGATCGTGGGCCGTGTGCTCCTCAAAGCACAGCTCAGGCGTCTCATGGATGCGGTGGGACACGCTGATCAGGCAATCCGCTCGGGCATCGACTTCCGCGGCGAGCCGCTGCTTGGCCAACTCGGGGGTCACGGGGCGAATGCTAGCGGCCGAGTTCCAAGCGGTAGCGCATCATCTGCGACACACCGCCAGCCTCATACAACGACGGTGAGCGCCGCGGGCTCCATCCGAATCGACAAGTTGCCGGCTCGCATCACCGGCTTGTGGTCCAGTTCCACCATAACCGGCTGCTCAAGCACAGTTTGGAATGCGGCGGTGCGGCGGTACCGGACGCCGGGGTGAGGCAGGTGGGCGCCGCTGCGCACCCGCGACCGGGCCTTGAGCCGGTCGCCCATCGGCATGCGGCCATGGGAGATGTCCAGCAGTCCGTCGCCGGGGTGGGCCTTGGGGCCCAGGTTCCAACTCCCCCACCAGGAGGCGTTCATGGCCACCAGCGCCTCTCCGGCCCATCCCCGCCGCCGGGCTACCAGATGGGAGCAGAACCAGAAAATGCGGCCGTCCAACAACACCGAGCCCAAGTCCACCTCGAACCTCCAGGCCTGAGGGGACCGGATGGCGCCGGCGTCCCCCCGGCCGCCGAGGGTCCGGCAGAGATCACCGCCCAGCAGCCCCAGCTCCGGCAGCGGGCGGTTGGCCCGCCTGGCCTCTTCGATAACCGCTCTGGCCTCGGCATCGCTGCCCACCAGCACGCCCTCGGGGCCGAGGCCGCCCGGCTCGCCCCAATCCCGGCCCCGCTCAATCGGCACGCTTGTCGGCCCGGCTTCGCAACCAGCCGATGCCGATGGCCGCCTCGTAGAACACGTACATGGGAACCGACAGCACCATGAGGGTGAAGGGATCTCCGCTCGGGGTGATCACCGCCACCAGGGCCACAATGCCCACAATGGCGAAGCGGCGCCCCCGAATCAGCTGCCGATAGTGGATGATGCCGGCGATCTGCAAGAACACCAGCAGCAGGGGGAACTCGAAGCCGATGCCGAAAGCGATCATCATCTTGATCACGAACGACAGGTATTTGGCCGGGGAGAACCCGGTCACCAAGTCTTCGCCGCCTATGTCGGCCAGAAAGCCCAGCGCTCGGGGAATGCTCCAGTAGGCCAGGCTTGCGCCCAGCAGGAACAGCAGCGCGCCCACCGCGGTGAAGGCCGCGGCGTGGCGGCGCTCCCGGGGATGGAGTCCGGGCTGGACAAACCGCCACATCTGCCACAGCACCACCGGGACGGCCAGCGTCAGCCCTCCGTAGCCCGCCACCATAAGCCGCACTGAGAACGGCTCCAGCGGGTCGAGCACCAGCAGATCGCACCCTCCCAGGAGATTCCGCTGCTCTGCCTCTTCGGCCACCGCCTCAGCCGGCACCACCTCGCAATACGGTTCGACCATCACGTCCAGGATCTGGGGATAGAAGATCCAGCACACCACAGCGCCCACCGCCACCGCCAGGAGGCTCTTGATGAGCCGCGAGCGCAACTCCCCCAGATGCTCCATCATGGTCATGTTCCCGTCCTCGGACCGGGAACGGCCCCACAAGGAGTCGCTCATGAACCGCGAGGCCCGGGGTCGTCAGTCGAGGTGCCCCGCAAAGGCTCATCCGCCTCCCCTTGCGGCAAATCCGATGCGCCCTGCTGTTGGGGTGGCGGCGGAGCGTCACCTGCCGATGCGCCCTGCTGTTGGGGCGGCGGCGGAGTAGCGGCTAGCCGGCCGCGTTGGCGGGCCTCGGCTTCGATCGGCTCGTCGAGGGCGTTTTGAAGCTCTTGCTGGAATCCAGTGGAGATTTTGCGGAACTGGCGGACCACGCTGCCTATCTGGCGCGCCGCACTGGGCAGCTTGTCCGGCCCCAGAACCACCAGGGCTATGACAACGACCACCGCGACTTCCGCCCATCCGAGGTTGCCCACGCCGACAGGCTAACGCTCCCCGTGGGAGTATCCACCCGTGCCCGCCTATATTCACGGTTTCAGATGGCCCCGAGGATTACCGCTCTTCGCATCCCCCCGATCGGGTTCGCCCACCGCGGGGCGCGGGCCCGCGAGCGGGAGAACACGCTGGCTGCTTTCAGCGTCGCGCTGGAGATGGGGGCGACTGGCTTGGAGAGCGACGTCTGGGTGACCGCCGACGGCCAGGCGGTGCTCGACCACGACGGCGTTGTGCGGGCTAACCGCTGGCGCCGCCGTCGCATCGCCGACTGCCCGCGGAGCGAGCTTCCCGATCACATCCCCACGCTCGATGAGCTGTTCAGGGCGTGCGGCGGAGACTTCGAGCTGTCGCTCGACCTCAAAGACCCCGATGCGGCTGCCCCTGCGATCGCCAGCGTGGACGCTGCTGCCGCCCGCCTGGGCGCCTCCCTCAGACCGCGGCTGTGGCTCTGCCACCCCGACGTGGAGACCCTTGTCCGCCTGCGGCGCCAATGGCCCGATGTTCGGCTGTGCAACTCCACTCGCCTGAGCCGCTTCGAGCACGGGCCCGAACGGCGGGCCGCGGTGCTGGCCGATGCCGGGATCGACTCGGTCAATCTGCACCAAACCGACTGGACCGGAGGCCTCGTAACCCTTTTCCACCGTTTCGGCATATTGTGCTTCGGCTGGGACGCGCAATTCCCCCGAGTGCTGAACGAGCTGCTCGACATGGGCGTCGACGGGGTGTTCAGCGACCACGTCGACCGCATGGGAGACGCTCTCGCCAGCTGGTACCCTGACCGGTGATGAGCGATCAAGCCGCATACACGAAAGCGCTGATCACTCAGAGCCGAGAGCCCTTGTCCTTTGCCGGGGTGGCGGCCAGGTACAAGAACGCTCATTTGGCCCTCAGCGGCATCACCTGCCGATTCGAGCACGGAACCTCCACGGCTTTGGTGGGGGCCAATGGCTCGGGCAAGACCACCCTTTTGCGATTGATGTGCGGCCTCTCCCAACCGTGCCAGGGGGAGATCAGCCCGAATCCCTCGAAGAAATCTGTGGCCCTCGTGGCTCAGCAGCAGGGACACCGGGCATGGCTGCCGGTGACCGTGTCCAACGTTTTGCGCATGTCCCGCTACCGGCAACGCGGGCCCATCAAGCGCTTGGGCCCCGCCGATCGGGTCATCGTGGACGACGCGGCTGAGCGGCTCAAAGTGGCCGATCTGTCCAATCGCCAGTTCGGGGAGCTTTCGGGGGGGCAACGCCAGCGGGTGATGGTGGCCCAGGCACTGGCCCAGGATGCCGAGGTGCTCCTGTTGGACGAGCCGATAACCGGCCTCGACCTGCTCAGTCAGGAGACGATCCTTCGGATCATCGAAGAGGAGCGCCGACGAGGGCGGATCGTTGTCATTTCCACCCATCACATGGATGAGGCGGAGATCTGCGATCAGGTCCTGCTGCTGGCCAACCGGCTTGTTGCGGTGGGAACGCCCAGCCAGGTGCTGACCAACGAGAACCTGCGCGAGGCCTTCGGCATCAGGACGGCCCACGCCGATGACCGGGATTGCGTTTTCCACGGCGAGCAGCGCACACAGCCCGGCGGGGTGATCCACGTGTTCGACGACCACGGCCACGGCCACCATCACGACCATGGACGCGATTCAGCCCCCCACAACCGCTGACCCCCCACTCACCCCACTAGATTCTAGATTCGGCTAGATTCGGCCGAAGTCGGTTATCGGCCAGAGCCGGAGGAAAGCCTGTCCAACGATCTGCTCTTGGGAGATCGGGCCGAACATCCGGCTGTCGGTGGAATTGGAGCGGTTGTCCCCCATCACGAACACCTCGCCCGCTCCGATCAGACAGCCCCCGTCCTCCATGGCCCAGCAGCCCCTCGACACATCACCGGTGGTAATGCCCGATGCCCTCAGGTATGGCTCGTGCAGCCGCCGGTCGTCGATGTACACGTTGCCGTCCACCAGCTTGACGACCTCGCCGGGCAGACCGATCACCCGTTTGATGAGGTCGTCGGTCTGACCGCCGCCCACTCCCGAAGGCCGCTCGAACACCACCAGATCGCCCCGGTCGATTTCGCCCAAGTCGTAGCCCAGCTTGTTGACCAGCACCCGGTCGCCGTTGCTCAAAGTGGGCTCCATGGAGGTGAACTGGATGGAATAAGCCTGGAACAGGACTGTCCGCAACACCAGTGCCAGCACCAGCGCCCCGGCCAGCACCGCCACCCACTCCATGACCACTCTGGCCGTGGACTTCCCGTCTTGTTGCTCGTCCTGGCTGGCGACGCCATCTTCTGTCGCCTGTGCCGTGGAGTCGTCCGAGTCGGCTGCTGTTGGCCCGTCGAGGTCGCCGCTCATTTCCGGCTCGGCTCGGGTCGGTAGCGGGCCAGCACCCGCCGGGCTGCCCGCCGGGCTTGGTCGTATGCCACCGGGGGGTCGGCATGCCTCAGCTCCGCCTGGTCGCCGAGCTGGAGCAGCAGCCGCTCCAGCCGGCTGACGTGGCTTATCGGCAGCGTGGCATCGACTTGCCCGCTGTGGAGCACCGACAGCTCCTCCGCCGGGTAGCTCTCTATGGCCCATGCTGCCTCCGGGGCCAGCCGCAGCACCACTCGGGGATCGTCGTCGCGGGCTTGGAAAGCCGACGGAGCGGCGGCCTCGTCCGGCGGGTCGAACGCCTCGTCCAGCACTTCCAAGGCCCTGATCCGGTCCACTCGAAAGATCCTCACCCCATCGGCCTTCTGGCAGTGCCCCTGCACGTACCAGTTTCCCATCTCGGAGAAAACCCGGTAGGGATGCACCACCCGGTCGGACACCTGGCCCCGCCCAAAGCTGAAATAGCGCATCCGAACCCGGCGCCGATCCTGCGCCGCGCCCAAAAGCGGCGGGATCCAGTCGTCGGCCGACTCCCCCAGGTTCACATCCAGGTCGTCGCCGACGCTGATCTTCAAACCGGACGCCAGCTTCGCCAGCCCCCGGCTCAGCGGACCCTCGGGATCGGCCCCCGACAGCAGCGCCTTGGCCGCCCCGATCAGCCCCAGCGCCTGCGCGGGGGTGAGCCGGAGCGGTCGGGAGAAGTAGTCGGCGTTGGAGATCGCCACCCAGCCTCCCTCGCCCTCCTCGTCCAAGCCCATGACGTATATGAGCTCGTCGGGAGTGAACGGGTGCAGGCCGACCACGAAGAGCACCCTGAGCAGGTCTTCGCGCAGCTCCGCCTCGGGGTAGTCGAACCGCTGGACCACTTCTGCCAACGGGGCCCCGCCCTGCGACATCACCCACGGCACCAGCTCCAGCATCCTTCGCAGTCGATCCCCCGCGCTGAGCCGGCTCATGCGCCCACGGCCTCCAGCCACGCAACCATCTCATCGCGCAGCTCGGGAGGATCCAGGATCTCGGCATGCTCCAGAAACTCCAGCACCACCGAGCGGAACGCGGCGGCGCTGCGAACCTCCACCTCGAAAACGACGGCGCCGTCGGCGCCCTTCTCCGCCGGCGCCTGGCCGAGGCGCCGGACAGCCCACGCAGCATGATCGGCGTCCACCCGCAGCCTGGCGTTGACAGCCGGTCCGCTCCCGAACTTCCAGGGTTGGATCGCGATCCAGCCGCTCGAGCCCTCGGGCTGGCGGAAGCCACCCGGTGGCTCGAGGGTCACGTCGCCTTCGATGCGGTCCACCCGAAACGTCCGCTTGTCGTCGCGCTCGCGGTCGTGGCCCGTCAAATACCAGTGGCCTTGGGCAAAGGCCAGGGTCCACGGCGCCACCGAGCGGAGCTCGCCTGCGTAGCCGAATCGGATTGCCCGCTGCTCGGTCACCGCCTGGAACAAATCGGCCAGCGCGGGGTGGACGGGCAGGGCGGCCAGCGCCTTGTCGGTCCCCTCGCCCACTCGGCCTCCCAGCTTCCACAACGCCTCCGCTCCCGACACCCCGTCGAAACGGACGGCGGTGGCTGCCCGGTGCAGGGCGGCCAACTCGTCGGCTTGGAAGTCCATCTCGGGCAGCGAGTAGTCCTGCTTGCGAATGCGATACCCCCAGGCGCCCCGCCGAAGCCCCGGCACCTGTCCGGAGATCACGGGTATGCCCGCATCGGCAAGCTCGTTCATGTCGCGGTGGAATGCCCGCTTTGCCGCGGCCCCGTTCTCGGGGTATCCCGCCGAATCCGGCCCCCGGGCGATTCCGACCCGCTGGTGCAGCTCTGCGATGGACAAAAAGCGGGGTGCGTCGATCAACGCGGCGATCAGGCGAAGCAGCCGCTCCAGCCTGATTTGCTCCGGCTTACGCCTCGACGCGGTGGACATTTGCTCCGGCTTGCGCCTCGACGCGGTGGACATCAGCAGAGTCGTGCTTGCGGTTGGCGGGCTTCATAGGGAATCGATCAGCTTCTCAACACGCTCGTCGTGGGCCCGGAACGGGTCTTTGCACAGCACGGTTCGCTGGGCCTGATCGTTCAGCTTCAGGTTCACCCAGTCCACCGTGTAGTCCCGCTTGCGCTCCTTGGCCCGTCGGATGAACTCTCCCCGCAGGCGGGCGCGGGTTGTGGCCGGGGGATTCTCCATCGCGTGGGCAATCTCCTGGTCACCGCACATCCGCTCGGCGAGGCCCCGGTTCTGCATCCGGTAGAACAGGCTGCGAGAGCGGTTCACATCGTGGTACTGGAGGTCGAGCAAGGACACTCGGGGGTCGGTGAGCGCCAAGCCGTGCCGCCGGCGGTAGGCCTCGATCAGATGGTGCTTCATCACCCAGTCGCACTCCCGTGTAAGCCCGAGCGGATCCTCGGCGATCTGGATCAGGCAGTGCTCCCACATTTGCAGGGCTTGTTTCTCCTGGGGATCGAGGTCGCGGCTGTCGGCGTAGGAGAGCGCTCGCTGGAGATATTCCGACTGAATGTCCAACGCGCTCACCTCCCTGCCGCTGGCCAGGCGGACCCGACGGGTGCAGGTCGGATCGTGGCTGATCTCCCGGATGGCTCTGATGGGGTTGTCCAGCGTCATGTCCCGCAGCGCCACAGACGGGTCTTCCAGCATCCGCAGCAGAATGCCGGTGGCGCCGGTCTTCAAGAACGTGGCGTACTCGCTCATGTTGGAATCGCCCACGATCACATGCAGCCGCCGAAAGCGCTCGGCGTCGGCATGGGGCTCATCGCGGGTGTTGATGATCGGCCGCGACCGGGTGGTGGCGCTGGAGACCCCCTCCCAGATGTGCTCGGCCCGCTGGCTCATGCAATAAGCCGCGCCTCTAGCCGTTTGCAGCACCTTGCCCGCCCCTGCGTAGATCTGCCGGCTGACCAGGAACGGGATCAGCACCTCGGCATACTCCGAGAAATCATCGCGCCGGCTCGTCAAGTAGTTCTCGTGGCATCCGTAGCTGTTGCCCGCTGAGTCGGTGTTGTTCTTGAACAGGTAGATATCGCCCTGGATGCCCTCCTCCCGCAAGCGGTGCTCGGCGCTTTCGATGAGCGTCTCCAAGATGCGCTCGCCGGCTTTGTCGTGGGCCACCAAGTCGTACACCGAGTCGCACTCCGGGGTTGCGTATTCGGGATGCGACCCCACGTCGAGGTAGAGCCTGGCGCCGTTTACCAGGAAAACGTTGCTGCTGCGACCCCACGAGACCACCCGGCGGAACAGATAGCGGGCTACCTCGTCAGGGCTCAGCCGGCGATGACCCCGAAGCGCGCAGGTCACGCCGTACTCGTTCTCTATCCCGAAGATGCGCCGTTCCATCAGGCTAGAAGCTCGGCGAGGGCTTGGCCTTCGATCCTCCGGAAGGTCCGCTTCCCGGTCTCCCTGCCCAGGATGGCCACCTCGAGGTCGTCAGCCTCCAGCAACCGGCCTTCCCCCGACAGGGCGCCCGCCGCGCTTTTCGCCGCGTCGCCGACCTCCCAGCTCGCTTCGTAGCTCCGTCCCAGCCGCTCGGCGATGGAGTCCGCCTCCCCGCCCAGCACGGTGTAGCCCGACTCGTCGTGTACCGTGCCGTCGTAGAGCACGTGGAACATCTGATCACCGCCTGCCTCCGAAGCCACCTCGGCCACCAAGATCTCCACCTCCATGGGCTTCATCTCGTGGGTGAATGTCTGCCCCAGCACCTGGGCGTACTGGTTGGCGAGGCTGCGGGCGTCCACGTCCTCGCGGCTGTAGGTGTAGCCCTTGAGGTCGGCATGGCGAACTCCGGCTATTCGGAGCTGGTCGAACTCGTTGTACCGGCCTACGCCGGCAAAAGCGATGCGGTCGTATATCTCGCTTACCTTGCGCAGGCTGTTGGAGCGGTTCTCGGCGCAGATCAATATGCCGTCCTCGATGCTGAGCGCGGCCAGCGCCCGACCCCGGGCGATGCCCTTGCGAGCGAAATCCGCCCTGTCCTTCATGAGCTGCTCGGGCGCCACATAGAAGGGCATCGTCATCGAGGTGTACCTCCGGTGCCGTCAAGGGGCATCGTCATCGAGGCTCACCCCCTTGGGCGGCCAAGCCGGTCAGCAGCGCTCGGAACCGGGCCTCCACATCGTCGTCGGCTATCCGCTGGAAACCTTCGGCGCCGGTCACCGCCACCACTGGGAAGATGCCCCGCACCAAGTCGGGACCGCCGGTGGCCGCGTCCTCCTCGGCGGTGCGGTAAAGGGCAGACACCGCCAAATCGATCATCTCGTCGGCATCCGCGTCGGGCCTGTAGCCGAGCTTGATGACCGTGCCTGCGTGGAGGCTTCCCGACCCTCCCACCGCATACTCCCTCTCCTCGTAGCGGCCGCCGGTCACGTCGTATTGGAAGAGCCTGCCCACCCCCCGAGCGGTGTCGAAGCCGGCGAACAGCGGCACCACAGCGAAGCCCTGCAACGCGGCGGGAAGGTTGTTGCGCACCATTATGCCGAGCTGGTTGGCCTTGCCGTCGAGGCTCAGCGCCTTGCCCTCGACCTTCTCGTAGTGCTCCAGTTGCAGCTGGAACAGCCGAACCATCTCCATTGCCGGTCCGGCCGCCCCGGCGATGGCCACGCCCGAGAAGCGGTCGGCGGGAAACACCTTCTCAATAGCCCTGTGGCTGATGAGATGGCCGGCCGTTGCCCGCCGGTCCCCGGCCATCACCACCCCTTGGCGGCAGCGAATGGCCACCACCGTGGTGGCGTGGGACACAAGGAGCGTGTCGGCCGGAGCGTCGGGCACGGGAGGCGCCAACCCGGTGGAGCGCAGGAGCGCTCCAAAGTTGGGGCCAGGATCGCCCCCGGCGTCGAATAGGGGCATCGTCACGGCTATCAGGCTACCGCGGCAGTCTTTTGAATTGGGCCAAACCGCAGTGACGGCCAAATCCTACTGTCCGCCCTTTTGAATGTAGGACTTCACGAAATCCTCGGCGTTGGACTCCAGCACCTCGTCGATCTCGTCCAGCAAATCGTCGAGCTCGGCCTTCAGCTCGTCGCCCTGCCCCGAAACCGCGGGGGCGCCTTCGACTTCGGACTCCTCCCGCTGAGGCGCCGACTTTTTGATCTGCTCTCTCTCCGCCATCTCATTCCCCTTATCGCGGGCACCTGCGGATCACCATACCGCGCCCAGCTCGAGGGTTGGAATATTTTGCCGAGGCGCGCTGGGCCGGGCTTCTCATCTTTGTCAGCGATGGCTCGAATCCCGGAGCCTCGCAAGCAGCTCGGACGCGCTTTGGCAGCTCGCCAGAAGATCGCCCACATGGTCGGCCGTGCCCTTGGTGGGCTCCATCATGGGCACCCGGCGCAGCGGCTCGTCGCCCAAGTCGAACACCACGGAATCCCAGTTGGCCGCCACGATGTCGGGCGCCCACCGCTTCAGGCACTGGCCCCGGAAGTAGGCCCGGGTATCCCTCGGCGGATCGGAGACGGCCGCCCGTGCATCGTCGGATGAGATGATCGACTCCAAGCCGACGCGGGCCGCCACCGAGCGGGCCGGCCGCAGATCGTGGTATTGCAGATCCAGCGCAGCCAGCCGGGCATCATCGTGGCGCAACCCGTGGCGCTGGGCCATGCCCTGGAGCAGCCGGTACTTGGCCACCCAGTCGAGTTGGCGGGACAGCCCCATGGGATCGGATTCCAAGCCGGCCAGCACCTGCTCCCACCTGTCGATCACCAACTCGCCCACCTGGGCGCCCACCGGGTCGAGGCCGCGGCTGTCGGCGTACTTGCGGGCCTGGTCGAGCAGGTCCCACTGGATCTCCAGGGCGGTGGCGGTGCTTCCGTCGTCCAGCTCCAAGGGCAGGGCCAGGCTCAAGTCGTAGGAAACCTGGCGCATCGCCTGCACCGGGGTGCGGAAGCGGAACTCGCGGGGCAAGAACCCGTCCTCCGCCATGGCCAGCACGATGGCGGTGGTGCCCATCTTGAGGAAGGTCGCCACCTCCGACATGTTGGCGTCGCCGGCGATCACGTGCAGGCGCCGATAGAGCCTGGGATCGGCGTGGGGCTCGTCTCTGGTGTTGATGATGGGCCGCTTGAGCGTGGTCTCGAGGCCGACCTCCTCCTCGAAGAAGTCGGCCCTCTGGGTGATCTGGAAGGGCACCTCCGCGGTGGTGAGGCCGGGCGCCTCAGAGCCGACTTTGCCCGCGCCGGTGAATATCTGGCGGGTCACCAGGTGGGCGGTGCCGTGGAGCACAATCTGGGAGAAGGGGGTGCTGCGGTCCATGAGGTAGTTCTCATGGCACCCGTAGCTGTTGCCCTTGCCATCGGAGTTGTTCTTGTACACGACCAACTCCTGGCCCGGGGGCAGCACCTGGGCGGCTGCTTCCATGGAGCGGATCAGGATCAGCTCGGCTGCCTTGTCAAAACGGGTCGCGTCCAAGGCGTTGCTGCACTCTGGGGTGGACAGCTCGGGGTGGGCGTGGTCCACGTAATAGCGGGCGCCGTTGGTCAGCACGGCGTTCACCAGGTGCGTCTCGATCTCCGGGGCCAGCGACTCTGGCGGCGCTATCCCCCGGATGTCGTTGCCCGGCATCTCGTCCTCGAAGTCCCAGCTGACGCCCACGGCTGGGCCGCCCTCTGCGGTTTGGCAAAACTCCGACAGGTAGGAATTGATCAACAGGGAAGAGGCGGTGATCGGATTGGCCTCCTCGGCGCCGGCGTGGGCGATACCGAACTCGGTTTCAAGGCCGCAGATCTTGGGCACTGCCATAGCGGGCACGCTAGCGGAACCAAGCCGTGTGCCGGGCGGCTATCGGGCGACCAGATGCGTCAGAGGTATTGGCCGGGCCCGATGGCCTCGATGGATCGGCCGCCCTCATTGGAGTCCGTGGCCGGCAGCAGGGTGCGGACGAAAACGATCCTCTCGCCCTTCTTCCCCGATATCTTGGCCCAGTCGTCGGGATTGGTGGTGTTGGGCAGATCTTCGTGCTCCCGGTATTCCTGGTGTACCGATTCCAACAGGTCGTTCACGTGGATGCCCGGCCCGCCTCCCGCCAGCAGCCGCTTGATGGCCAGCTTCTTGGCCCGCCGCACCACGTTCTCGATCATCGCCCCCGACGCGAAGTCTTTGAAGTACATGACCTCTTTGTCGCCGTTCTGGTATGTGACCTCCAAGAACTGGTTGCGCTCCTCCTCCAGGAACATCTCGAACACGGTCTGCTCGATCATGGCCTGCACCGCTTTGTCGGGGTCGCCCCCGCCCATGGCCTCCACCATCTCGGGGGCGATGGGCAGCTCAGAGTGCAGGTAGCGGTGGAAGATGGCGCAGGCGGCGTCGGCGTCGGGCCTGTGGATCTTGATCTTCACGTCCAGTCGACCAGGCCTCAATATGGCCGGATCGATGAGGTCTTCCCGGTTGGAGGCCCCGATGACGATCACATTTCGCAGCGCCTCCACGCCGTCGATCTCGGCCAAGAGCTGCGGCACCACCGTGGACTCCATATCGGAGCTGATGCCGGTGCCCCGGGTGCGAAACAGCGACTCCATCTCGTCGAAGAAAACGATCACCGGCCAGCCCTCGGCCGACTTCTCCCGTGCCCGCTGGAACACCAGCCGGATGTGGCGCTCGGTCTCGCCCACGTACTTGTTCAGCAGCTCGGGGCCCTTGATGTTCAAAAAGTAGGAGCGAGCCTCCCGGTCGGAGTTCATCTCGGCCACCTTGCGGGCCAAGGAGTTGGCCACCGCCTTGGCGATCAGGGTCTTGCCGCAGCCGGGCGGGCCGTACAGCAGGATGCCCTTCGGAGCGGGGAGCCGGTACTCGGCGAACAGCTCCTGGTGCATGAAGGGCAGCTCCACCGCATCGGTGATCTGCTCTATCTGATCGTTGAGGCCGCCCACCTGCTCGTAGGTGACGTCGGGCACCTCTTCCAGCACCAGGTCCTCCACCTCGGGGCGGGGAAGGCGTTCTACCAGGAGCCCCGAACGGGAGTCCATGAGGACGGTGTCGCCGCTCTTGAGCGGCTGCTCGATCAGCTCGGTTGCCAGCTCCGCCACCCTCTCCTCGTCGGCTCGGCCCACGATGATGGCCCGGAGGCCGCCGCTCAGCACATCCTTGACGGTCACGACCTCGCCGGTGCCGTCGCCCCCCCGGGACAGCACCACGTTGAGCGAGTCGTTGAGAACCACCTCTTGGCCCCGGCTCAGCTCATCGGCGTTGATCTCCGGGTGCAGGGCGACTCGCATCTTGCGACCGCTGGAGAAGACATCCACCGTTCCGTCCTCGTTGCGGCCCAAGAGGGTTCCGTAGGCCGAAGGAGGCTGGGTGAGCTTGTCCACCTCGTCTCGCAGGGCGGCGATCTGCTCTCGAGCCTCGCGCAGGGTGTAGGTGAGCTTCTCGTTCTGGGACACCGCTTTGGCCAGCTGGCCCTTGGTCTCCAGCAGGCGCTCTTCCAGGGCGCGGACCCGCTTGGGGGCGTCTCGGAGCCGCTGCCGGAGCACGGCCACCTCTTCTTCCAGCGCTGCAACTCGATCGTCGGCGGGACCCCCGCCCTGCATCGCTTCAGCCGCATCCCCGTTGGTCATCGCGGCTTGATTCTACACCGGCGACGGCAATTTCCTGCTGTATGGGATTTCAAATCCCGATCGGCTACACTGATGTGGCACGCAGCGTCTACCATGCTCGCTGTCGGATATCAGCGACGAAAGGGCTATTGATCGATGCAAATGAAGGTCTGGATCGACCAAGATCTCTGCACGGGTGACGGTCTCTGCGAGGAGATAGCCCCTGATGTCTTCACTCTGCTCGACGACGGCTTGGCCTACGTGAAAGAGGGCGACAAGGTTTTCAGCGAGCCCGGCGGAGTCGAGGGGCTGGCCATCGTGCCAGAAGGGCAGGAAGAGGCCACCATCGAATCAGCCGAGGAATGCCCCGGCGAGTGCATCTTCATCGAGGTCTGAGCCTCGTCTGACCGCCTGTGAGCCGTCGGGCGGTTGTGACGAAACCGGTGTGGCCCACCATTCGGTGCTCGGGTCGAACCGCGTCGCCCTCGATGTGCCACCCTCGCTGCAATGTCTCCACCGTCGACGCCCCCGCCCACGGCCCTGCTTCGCACGCCTCCCGCAGCTTCACGGCTTGGATGATGCTCGGGGTGTAGGCGGCAAGGATGCCCCCCGGTCGCAGGGATGCGGCCGCGTGGGGCAGCACTCGCCAGGGCTCGGGCAAATCCAGCACCACCCGATCCAGATCCTCTGCGTCTATCCCCAGATAGCAGTCCTTGATCTCCACCTGATAGCGGTCTTGTGCCTCCGCCCCCATGAAATGGGCCACGTTCTCCAGCGCGGTAGCGGCGAAGTCCTCTCTTGTCTCATAGCCCAGCACCGAGGCGCCGGCCCGCAGCAGGCTCAACGACAGCCCGCCCGAGCCCACGCCCGACTCCAGCACCCGGGCGCCGGGATGCACATCGGCCAGCATGACGATGGCCGCGCCGTCCTTGGGGTACACCACCTGGGCGCCCCGAGGCATCTTCAGCACGTAGTCGCAGAGCGTGGGGCGCCACACGGTCAGCTCGGCGTTGCGGGCAGTTCGCACCTGTGTGCCCTCGGTGGCGCCGATCAGCTCGTCGTGCTCCACAAACCCGGCATGGGTGTGGAATCGACGGCCCGCGGCCAGGGTCACCAGATATCTCCGGCCCTTCCGATCAGTCAGCAGCACGAGCTCTCCGGGTTGGAGGGCTCGGCTCACGGAGATTCGTCGGGCAGATGGGAGATGACCAAGCTCTCACCCGGGCTGAGCTCATGGGTCAGCACCGGGCGCAGACTCCGGGTTCCGGCCGCCCGCCTCAGCAGTCGGAGCGCCCAAGCGGCGCCCCCGATCAGCAGCCACCCCCGGCTGCCGCCCAGCAGCCCTCTGGTCACGGCTTGTTTCCGCAGATACCCGAGGGGATCAGCCATGATTCTCCCCGATCACACTCGGCGGACTTCCACCACAGTCCGGCTGGCGCGCCCCCTCCGCCGTCCCAGCAGAAAAGCCAGCACCACCAAGACCACCACCGCGGCTGCGCCTGCGCTCAGCAAGGGAGTGCGGGCTTTGGCCGCCGTGTCTTGGACGCCGCCTCCCAGCTGGGCGAACTTGGCCCGGATGTCGTCTCGGTCGATTCTCTCGTCGTCCAAACGCTGGGCACTCACTGCCGGCCTCCTTTGGGGGTGCGGGTTCTGGCCGCTGCCAGCAGGGCCAATACGGCGACCAACGCGACCAGCACCACCACATACGGCAACGCGCTCATGTTGCCGTCGAACACCCCTTCCGCCTCGGTCTGGAGGAGGCGAAGACCGGCCAAGGACAAAAAGATCAGGCCCACGCCGGTGCTCAGGGCACCGAGGATGCCGAACTTCAGGGTCTTGGCGAGCTGCGAGAGGGGGGTGACGATCTCCTGCCGGGCGTATCCGGCGATCAGGGTCTTGAGCTCTTCGAGCACTTGTTTGGGCGAGTCGCCCTTGGCGGCTGCGGTGGAATGTTTGGGCGAGTCGCCCTTGGCGGCTGCGGTGGAATGCTGGGACAAGGCGCCTCCTGCCGGTGTTCTCTGTCCAAAACCCAGCCTAACCCGTTTGCGCCGCTTGTGGTGTACTCCTTGCGCGTAGACATGCTCTGTGCAGCACCAGCGTCAGCCGCCGAGTCGAAGCGGCGCCAGGCGGATGTCGTCCAGGCTGGGTTTGGCCTCAAGCGCAGCCAGGTGGCGCACGATGCGGGTTTCGATCTGGCGAGCGGACTCTGTGCCGCCGCCGTCCTCTGGGTTGGCGATGAACGCGAACGCCAGTTCTTGGTCCAAGCCGATGTCGATGTAGCCCGTCATCGCAGTGGTGTCAGCCGACCCTGCGGACAGCGCCCTGATCCGGCCCGGATCCCGAACGCCGGCAAAACGGCGTTGAAGCGCTGCTGAGTCGGCGGCGGTCGGCAGCAGCTCGTGGAACAGGGGGGCGAATTCGCCGCTGCTCAAAAGCGTCGTGAACACCGGGCAGGTGGCCGTGTTGGCCGGGTCGGTCCCCGAGCCGTCGAACCCGAGAAACTGGAGGCGCTCGGAGTCGATCCCGATGCCGGCCAGTGTGTCGTTTATCGCCTGGAGTCCGGCTCGGGTGCTGCCCACTCCCGCACTCATCAGTCCGATCTCTTTGACCAGCATCTCGACGGTCTCCACGTCGCGGTTGTCGAGAATCTGGCGGTAGTGGTCGGAAAGCGGGGCCGACTCGATGGACGCCAGAGTATGCACCACCGCTTGCTCGGCGCGGGCCTCCGAGCGGGGGCTGCGGCGAATGACCACATCCCGGGCTTCAAGCATGTCGTCGAACAGCGCCGCGGCATAGAACGGCGGGTCTTCTGCGGCCTGATAGCCCGCCTCCGGTTCGGCCTCACCGGCGTCCTCGGCCGGTTCGCTCACCGGGAACTGCAACCATCCGTCGTCGAATTGCAGCGCCAGCAGGGTGCCCAGGCTCTGCGCTTCGACGACGCTCTCGGGCCAAGACGGCGCATAGAGCAAATCGTCGTAGCGGGTGGCATCGCCCACCACCGCACCGGTTACCAGCACCAGGCCGGCGTCCACGAGTTGCTGGGCCAGATCCTCGATGGGGGTCCGGAGCCGGTTCTGGCCGGCTTCCAGGGTGCCCGCGAATGCCGGGGTCTGCAAAAGCGGGTCACCGCCGCCAACCAGATAGACATCGCCGTTGACCACCCCGTTCTCCATCGGAACCAGCGACTGCGCCCAGGTGGTGAAGGTGTGGTCGGGGCCGAGCCGCTGGTGGGCGGTGGCCAGCGTCAGCAGAATCATGGCCTCAGAGGGCATCACCTGCACGTTGGTGCCGCTTTGGTAGAACGGGCCGGGTCGGTCGTCCAAATACACGCTGAGGCAGGCCGACGGGGGCGCCGAGGCCATCATGTCGTCCAGCGCGGTGAAGAAATCAGGCTCGGTCAGCGACGGGGCCAGCAAGTTGGTGAGCCGGCGGGTGGAGACCAGCGGCGTGCCCAGGCCGGGGGGAACGGAGCTGTCGGCGGCCACCTCGCCCAGATTCTCGTGGAGCTGGCTGCTCTGGTCGTTGGCGACCAAGAGCGCGCCGACAGCGACCGCGAGCAAGGCAATGGGCATCAAGATCCGTCGCACTGCCGGTCATCCTACCGGTGCAGTGGCGCGGGGCAGCACAGAGGCACGGGCCACAACCTCATGTGACGCTCCCCGGTCGCCTATGGTCACATCCACCCCATGTAACGCTTACCGGTCGCCTGTGGTCACATCCCTGGATGCCCACCCAAGCAGTCGGCCCTGGTCCACTAGGAGTTCAAGAGGAGTTCATGCCGTGCAAATTGTGATCGCGATCCTCATAGGACTCGGCCTCACCCAGCTGGCCAATCTGTCCACCACCGTGTACCTGCACCGCTGTTTGGCCCACAAGGCGGTGCAGCTCCACCCCGCGCTTGGCAGCATCTTCAAAGTGTTCTTGTGGATGTCCACCGGTATCTGCGCCCGGCAGTGGGCCGCGGTCCATCGCAAGCACCATGCCTGCACTGACACCTCTGAAGACCCCCACTCCCCCGCCCGCCTGGGGTGGGTGCGGGTACAGCTCACCAACGCCGTCCTCTACAGGCGCTCGGCCCGCGACCCCCGCACTACCGAGCGCTATGCCAAGGACATCCCGGTCACGCGGGCCGACCGGCTGCTGTTGAACCGGGGAATCATCGGCCTGGGCCTGGGCATCGCCATCCTGGTGGTGCTGCTGGGCTGGGGGCCCGGCCTCATTGCCGCCGGCGTCCACACTGTGGGCTATATCGGCCTGGGCGGCTCGGTCAACGGGGTGGCCCACACCTTCGGCCGCCGGCCATTCGACAACAGCGCCACAAACGTCGTCTGGCTGGCTTGGCTGACCTGCGGCGAGGGCTATCACAACAATCACCACGCCGCCCCCACGTCGGCCCGCTTCGCCCGCCGCTGGCACGATTTCGATCTAGGCTGGTGGTTCATCAGCGCGGCCAGCCGGCTGGGCTTGGCCAAGGTGCGCCATGCCGATGTAGACGCCCTGGCCGCCCGCGCCTCAGCCTCGGCGCGGGCCTGAGCACAGCAAAAGCACAACAAAGCGGCCTCTTTGCACTGCCCGAGCGTTTCGCCGGGCTAGCGTGCAGACAGTGAGCAGGTATGGGGCCGCTATGTCGGAGCATCCGGACTCGGCGCGTGCCGCAGGCGAGGCAATAGGCGAGGTGCTCGAAGCGGTTGGCCTGTCGCCGGATGTGGCTGTGCTGTTCGCCTCGGCTTCCCACCAAGACGCAATGCCCGACATCGCCGCTGCCGTCAGATGTGCCCTGGCCCCCGCCGTGCTGGTCGGGACCACTGCTGTATCGGTGATCGGCGGCGGCATCGAGGCGGAAGAGCGGCCGGCGGTCTCGCTGTGGGCCGCCGCCCAGTGCCCTGCCCAACCGGTCCGCTTGGAGGCCCAGCCGAGCGCCGAGGGGATGGCTGTGGCTGGAATGCCCCCCGACGCCCGGGGGACGCTGCTGGTGGTGCCCGACCCCTTCACCTTCCCCTGCGATCCCATGTTGAGGCTCCGGCCCGGCATGCCGGTGGTGGGCGGGTTGGCCTCGGCCTCCCACCGGGCCGGAGGCAATCGCCTGGTCTTGAACCAGGAGGTCTACCAGGACGGCGCCGTCGGCGTGCTCTTGGATCCCGGCGTCGAAGTCCGAACCGTGGTCTCCCAGGGCTGCCGTCCCATCGGCATGCCCTTCACCGTCACGAAGTCGGAGGGCAGCGTCATCTGGGAAATGGGAGGCCGGTCAGGAGTCGACCGCTTGCGGGAGACCTTGATGGCCCTAAGCGACCCCGACCGGGCCTTGGTGTCCAGGGGACTGCACCTCGGCGTCGTCATCGACGAGCACAAGTCGCAGTTCGGACGAGGCGACTTTTTGATCCGCGGCCTGATCGGCGCCGATGAGGATTCCGGGGCGCTGGCTGTGGGCGACTCGGTGGACGTGGGCACCACCGTGCAGTTCCAGGTGCGCGACGCCGCAACCGCCGACGAAGACCTTCGGGAGCTGATGGGCGGTGTCTCCGCCGCCTCAGCCCTGTTGTTCACCTGCAACGGCAGGGGCGCCCACCTGTTCGACGGCCCAAACCACGATGCCTCGGTGGTTCGCGAGGCCCTGGGGGGCGCGCCGGTGGCGGGCATGTTCTGTGCCGGCGAACTCGGGCCCGTCGGCGGCCAGAACTTCCTCCACGGCTTCACCGCATCGGTGGTCCTGTTC
>JAPYOG010000284.1 GCA_028278785.1 Candidatus Poriferisocius anaerobius
ATCCTGCCCCAGGCCTTCCGGGTGATACTCCCGCCGCTGGGCAACCAGTACCTGAACCTCACCAAGAACACCTCCTTGGCCATCGCGGTGGGCTACAGCGACTTCGTGCAGGTGGGCCAGATCGTCTACAACCAGACGGGCAAGACGCTCGAAGTGATCTCCCTCTGGATGCTGTTCTACCTGGCCTGCTCGTTGACGATCTCGGTGGTGGTCAACTTCTTCAACATCCGCATGAAGATCGTGGAGCGCTGAGATGCCTGGAGTGCTGCGATGACTGCGACGATGGGTGATCCGGCCGCGGGCGCGGGTCCGGTGGAGCCGTGGGACGGCGAGCGCGAGCCTGCCCAGAAGCCCGAGGAGCCGAGCCTGTCGGCGGGCGAGTGGCTGGGAAGGAATCTGTTCTCCTCGCCGGTCAACTCGCTGCTCACCGTCGTCTTCTCGCTGCTGGTGCTCCTGGCGGTGCGAGGCCTGCTCAACTTCACGTTCAGCGAGGAGCGAACCTGGCGGGCCGTCAAGACCAACATGCGGTTCCTGTTCACCCACGCCTACCCGCAGGATCAGTACGCCCGCATCTGGGTCTGCGTGGGCGCCATCGCGGTGCTCTCGGGGCTGTCGGTGGGGCTGCTGGCCCGGGCCGGCCGCGGCATCTCAATGAAGAAGCTGTCGATGAACCTGATGGCCACCGGCGGCGTGATCGCGCTGGGGATCGTGCTGCGCGAGCCCTCGGCCATCGTCGACGACGAGGGCGTGGCCCTGCACCGCGACGTCTCGGGGGTCGCAGGCGGCGACTCCTTCGCCGGCTGGTTGGACGCCAACGCCTTCACGGTGCTGGCCGTGCTGGTACTGGCCAACGTCGCGTTCGCGGTGTGGTTCCATCTCCAGGGCACCTACCTACGGGGCGGGCCGGAGCCGAGGGCCGCCCACGGTGCGCTGGTGCTGGTGAGCGTCGCGGTGCTGATCGTGCAGCAGTACGCAACCGGCGAGATCGTCCGGGAGTCGTTCGCCGACGCCATGTCGGACCGGGCCTGGTGGTGGCTGGCCGCGGCCTTGCTCGCCGGCGCGGGCGCAGCCTTGTGGCTCGGGCTGGGCGACGCCCGCCGGCGCAACACCTTCGTGCCGGCCATGTACGTGTTCTTCGTCGGCGCCGGAGTGATGGTGCTGTCGGCATGGGTGTACCCGTGGGGGCACTACGGCTTCCTGGAGGGCGAGTTCATCAACGAGCCCGGCCGCACGGTCGCGATGACCACCAAGCTGCCGTGGACGGTCATGCTGGTCCTGCTGGTGGCCACCTACGAGCTGGGGCGGGTGCTCAGGGCGGCCGGAGCGGGCCCCAAGCTGCGGGTCCCGCTGAACCTGCTATGGGTGCTGACCCCCTTCGTCCTGTACTGGGCGGTGCTGCGCGACCCCGACCTCGACTGGGACCACGTGCTGTCCACCGACCTCCCGATGGCGCTGTTCTTCGCAGCCTTCGGGGGCCTGGTGGTGTGGTTCCTGGCCCACCCCCGCATCGGCGAGGCCGGAAGGGTGATCGCCGTCGTGCTGGTGGCGGTGGCCGCGCTCAACTGGGTGGCCGCGTACTTCGGTTGGTACCCGATGCTCCAGAAGGCGCGGATCAGCTTCCTGCTGCTGGCCGTGGTCGCCCTGCTGGCCCACAACTTCGCCGGGGACCGCGCCCAGCGGATGAAGCTGGTGGCAGTGTGGGTTGCGACCATGGCCGTGTTCCACTGGCTGGTCACGCTGGTCAACTCGCCCTCGACGGTCGACACCCCCACCGACGCGCTGATCGGCGGCTTCGGCATCACCCTCATCGTGGCCGTGTTCACGCTGCTGCTGGCCTTCCCGATGGGCGTGCTGCTGGCGCTGGCCCGCACGTCCAAGCTGCCCATCTTCAGGGTGCTGTCCACCGCCTACATCGAGGTGTTCCGGGGCGTGCCGCTGATCACGGTGCTGTTCTTCTTCACCCTGATCTTCAACCTGTTCCTTCCCGACAACATGACCCTGGTGGACATCGCCGGGGCCACCATCGGCTTCTCGCTGTTCTCGGCCGCCTACCTGGCCGAGAACGTCCGCGGCGGGCTGCAGGCCGTCCGCCGGGGCCAGTACGAGGCCTCCGACGCGGTCGGGCTCACCACCGTCCAGCGCACCCTGTTCATCGTGCTGCCCCAGGCCCTGCGGGTGTCGATACCGCCGCTGGTCGGCCAGGTCATCGCCACCTTCAAGGAGACCTCGCTGCTGGCCATCGTCGGCATCTTCGACTTCCTGCGGATCGCCGACAAGGTCATCTCCGCCCAGTCGGAGTTCCTCGGCGTCAAGCGCGAGGGCCTGCTGTTCGTGTCGTTCGTCTACTGGATCTTCGCCTACAACATGTCCAAGCACAGCCAGCGCCTGGAGAAGCGGCTGGGAGTGGGGGAGCGCTAGCCGTGCCGACCGTCTACACACCCGCAGGGGGATGAAGCCATGAGTGTGAGCGACGCCTTTATAGGGGGGATAGAGCTATGAGTGTGAGCGACGCCACCACCGCTCTGACCGAGGAGCTCGCCGCCCGCGACGACATGATCGTCTGCGAGGGGGTCAACAAGTGGTTCGGGGACTTCCAGGCCCTCGACAGGATCACCGCCGTCATCAAGGAGCGCGAGGTTGTTGTGGTGCTCGGCCCGTCGGGCTCGGGCAAGTCCACCTGGATCCGCTGCATCAACCGCCTCGAGGCCCACCAGGAGGGCCGCATCGTCATCGACGGTGTGGAGCTGACCAACGACCTGCGCAACATCGAGAAGATCCGCTCCGAGGTCGGCATGGTGTTCCAGCAGTTCAATCTGTTCCCGCACCTCACCGTGCTCGACAACATCATGCTGGCGCCTATCTGGGTCCGCAAGAAGCCGAAGGGGGAGGCCGAGGAGCTGGCCCGCTCGCTGCTGGAGCGGGTCGGCATTCCCGAGCAGGCCGAGAAGTACCCGGGTCAGCTCTCCGGCGGCCAGCAGCAGCGGGTGGCCATCGCCCGGGCCCTGGCCATGGAGCCCAGGATCATGCTCTTCGACGAGCCCACCTCCGCCCTCGATCCCGAGATGATCAAGGAAGTGCTCGACGTGATGAAGGAGCTGGCCCTGTCGGGAATGACCATGATGGTGGTCACCCACGAGATGGGCTTCGCCCGCGAGGTCGCCGACCGCATGGCCTTCTTCGACGAAGGAATGCTCGTCGAGCTAGGCACCCCCCACCAGATCTTCAACAACCCCCAGGAAGACCGCACCCGCATGTTCCTCCAGCAAATCCTCTAGCCGCCGCTCCGTCTAGGATCCTACTCGGCAAATAATCCGCGACACCTGAATTCCGCCGCTACCGAGTTGTAAACCGAGCGCGCCTCCGACTCCGCCCGAGCCGCTTCGGCATCGGTCGGCTCTGGCCGGTCTCTTGGATATCTCGCTTCCGCTGCCCACTGTGTCAGTC
>JAPYOG010000285.1 GCA_028278785.1 Candidatus Poriferisocius anaerobius
CGTTGACCGAGGCCACCGCCCCGGCCACGCCCCGGCCCAAGTAGCGGTCCCCGCCGTCTCGCCGCTCCACCGCCTCGTAGCGGCCCGTCGAAGCGCCCGACGGCACGATGGCGCGACCCGACGCGCCAGACGACAAGACAACCTCAACCTCAACAGTAGGGTTACCCCGCGAGTCCAAAACCTCTCGGCTGCAAATACGGGTTATCGTGCTCAATTGCTGAAACTTTCAGGGTGTTCCCAGCCGAGGAATATGTTGCTTGTGTGGCTGGAGTTGCAAAAGTAGACGAAAAAGCTCTGCTTGCCTAGAGGTAGCGTCAAATTACAATCAAGCAATTTCAGCAGTGCGAATCTGGTCGCCCACGGTGCTGGCAAACACCCGCAACTCTGATTCGGCGTCCAATCCCTCGGCTTGGGCAACCCGCACAGCGTCGTAGAGACGACCGGCCACCGTGGCGGTGTCCACATCGGGCGCCAACCCAACCGATCGGGCTTTGTGGATCACCTTGTCGGCAAACAGCAGCGCCGGCAGCCCAGGGGGTATGCCGTCCATCACCGAGGTCCGCCCCTTCTCCTCCCGCTTTATGGCCTCCCAGTTGACCAGCACATCGCCGGCGCCCTGCGGGTCGGCCAAGCCCGAATCCAGCGACCCGAACACATGGGGGTGGCGGGATTTGAGCTTGTCGTACACGCCCCGGGCCACATCGGCCAGAGTGAACTGGCCCGCCTCGGCGGCCAGCAGCGAGTGGAACACGATCTGAAACAGCAGATCGCCCAGCTCCTCCTCCAGATCGCTGTAGCCCGACATGGTTTCGGCATCAACCACATCCAGGGCCTCGAGAACCTCATAGGTCTCCTCCAGCAGGTGGCCTCGCAGCGACTGATGGGTCTGCTCGCGATCCCACGGGCAGCGACGGCGCAACTCCGCGGCCAAATCAGCGAACCGGGCCACCTCTTGGGCGATGGGGGCGCCCAGGGCGCTCACGTACAGGCAGGTGAGGTGGTCTGGCGCCACTGCACGGTCGAGCTCGGGCCAGGCCACCTCGAACACCTGCTCATCGGGCAGGCCCAACCGCTGCAAGACGATCACAGGTTCGCCCAGATCTCCCCCCGCCGAGCGCTCGAGGGTGTCGAGCACCGCCAGCTTCACCTCGCTCAGCACGTGAGGGGAGTCGCATTGGCCCACCAGCAGCGGGCCCCGCTCCCCGGCCGCATCCACCCCGAATCGGCGCCCGTCCACCAACCTCACCCCGGCCTCCAAAGGATCGACACGCAGGCGGTCCCAAGCCAGATCGGCAAACGACATGCCGGCCAGCACCTCCAAATCCAAGCCGGGCACGGTCCGCAGCAGCTCCACGGTGCGCTCGGCCACCAAGGGGGAGCCGGGCACCGCGTAGAGGACATCGCCGTCTCCCCGCCCGACTTCGGACACCAGGCGATCCACGATGGCCCGATACACCTCCTCGAGCGAACAAGCGGCCTCATAGATGCAGTCGAAGGATTGGGCCGGCGCCACCGCTGAGGCGGCGGGGTGGCGGCTGGTGCGGACGAACCGGCGGTCGATCCGGCTGATCGCATCGCTCACCGCCCCGGTAATGAGCTCGGGGCCGGCCGGTCCCAACCCGACAACGGTCACCTTGGCCATGGCGCCTTGCCTATCACGAAGCCGCCGCGGCGCGCTCGTCGTCGGACACCAGATCCCGCAAAGAGCCGATCACGGTTTCGGCAGCGGCAGCGGCCGATTCCACCGGGAGCTTCAGCAGTCCCGAAGCCTCGACGTAGCCGGCCTGGGGATAGAGGCGCTCCAACCGCACCCGGCGGCTGGGCCGGAGCTGCACCGGGCGAACCCGAGCCTCCCATTTGGGGCCGCCGAAACCGGGCCCCTTTACCACCGAGACCTCCCGCACCCCGGTCCGCAGGCACTCGCAGCGCAACCGGGCCCCGTCAAGCAGCGCTTGGGCGACGGCGGGGAGGGGGCCGTAGCGGTCGGCCCACTCGGTGGCAACATCGTCCACCTCCTCGGCCGCCTGGCAGCCCGCCACACGTCTGTACGCCTCCAGCCTCAGCTCCTCTTTGGGCATGTAGTCGGCGGGGATGCCGGCGCCCACGGGCAGATCGATGCTTATCTCAACCGGCTCGGGCTGGACTTCTCCGGCCAACTCGGCCACCGCCTCGGTGACCATCTGGCAATAGAGGTCGTAGCCGACCGCGGCGATGTGGCCCGACTGGCCGGTGCCCAGCATGTTTCCCGCGCCCCTGATCTCCAAGTCTCGCATGGCGATCTTGAACCCCGAGCCCAACTCGGTGGCCTCGCCGATGGTCTTGAGCCGCTCGTATGCCTCCTCGCTGAGCACCTTGTCCTCAGGGGTGAGCAGATAGGCATAGGCCCGGACACCGCTGCGGCCCACCCGGCCCCGGAGCTGGTGCAGTTGGCCCAGCCCCAGCATGTCGGCTCGGTCCACCACCAGGGTGTTTACGGTGGGCATGTCGATTCCCGACTCGATGATGGTGGTGCAAACCAGCACGTCGTAAGCGTGCTCCCAGAAGTCGATCACCACCTGCTCCAGCGTGGCTTCGTCCATCTGGCCGTGGGCCACCGCAATGCGGGCCTCGGGCACTAGCTCCCGCAAATCGGCGGCGACGTGCTCGATGTCGGCCACGCGATTGTGGACGAAGAACGCCTGGCCCTCGCGTAGCAGCTCCCGGCGGATGGCCTCGGCCACGGGGCGCTCGTCGTGAACGCCCACATAGGTCAAGATGGGCTGGCGGTCGGCGGGCGGCGTGTGCAGCAGCGTGAGGTCGCGGATACCGGTGAGGCTCATCTCCAGCGTCCGGGGGATGGGGGTGGCGGTGAGGGTCAAAACGTCCACGTCGGCTTTGACCGATTTGACGGCCTCCTTGTGGGACACCCCGAAGCGCTGCTCCTCGTCCACCACCAAAAGGCCCAGGTTCTTGAAGGCGATGTCGTCGGACAAAAGACGGTGGGTGCCGATCACCAAGTCGACCGACCCGTCGGCCAGCCCTGCCGCCACCTTGCGGGCTTGGCGGGGCGACAGAAACCGGCTCAGCACCTCCACTTCCACGGGGTAGCCGGCGAAGCGCTCGCTGAAGGTTTGGAAGTGCTGTTGGGCCAACAGCGTGGTTGGCACCAACACGGCGGCTTGCGCCCCGTCCTGGATGGCCTTGAACACCGCCCGGATGGCCACCTCGGTCTTGCCGAAGCCCACATCTCCGCAGATCAGGCGATCCATCGGCACGGGCTGCTCCATGTCGGCCTTCACCTCGGAGATGGCCTTGTGCTGATCGGGGGTGAGCTGGTAGCCG
Organism: Candidatus Poriferisocius anaerobius; assembly: GCA_028278785.1. Taxonomy (GTDB): domain Bacteria; phylum Actinomycetota; class Acidimicrobiia; order Acidimicrobiales; family Bin134; genus Poriferisocius; species Poriferisocius anaerobius. The sequence continues at coordinate 3,322 of JAPYOG010000285.1, forward strand.
AAGGCCGACTCCATCTCCGCCTGCCAGGGGGTGTCGGGAGAAAACGCCCGCCCCGGGGTGGTTACCCGGCGCTGGTACAACACCACCAGCTCCTTGGCGATCTCGCTCACCGCTGAGCGGGCCCCGCTTTTGGCCCGCTGCCAGTCGGCGCCGCCCATCTTGCTCAGGCTTGGGGTCTCGCCTCCCGAATAGCGGTGTACGGCGTCCACCTGCTCGGTTGGCACATAAAGCTTGTCGCCGCCCCGGTACTCCACCAGCAGGTAGTCGCGGCTGACCCCGCCGATGGACCGGTTGACCATGCCGCAATAGCGGCCGACGCCGTGATGGCGGTGGACCACGTAGTCGCCGACGGCGAGAGCCTCCATATCCCGGGCAGCGCTCCGGCGGGGGCGGATGCGACGGTGGGCCCGGCGACGGCCCGTCAGGTCGGCCTCGCTCAAAACCGCCAGCCGAGAGTGGGGCAGCACGAAACCCCGCTGGATGGGGGCTACCACCACGCAGCTCCCCGCGCCCGGCCTCCCGGTGAACCCGGCGGGGCTTTCTGCGACGCAGACGGGCAGGTCCACCCCGTGCTCCGCCAGCACCGCGGCGACCCGGCGGGCCGATCCCGCGCCGTCGGCGGCCGCCAGCACCTGGTAGCCATCGGCCAGCAGTTGCGACGCTTGGCGCACTGGGGCGGTCGGATCGCCGACAGCCGAAGCCCACCCCCCCAC
>JAPYOG010000286.1 GCA_028278785.1 Candidatus Poriferisocius anaerobius
ATCGACCGCTACAAGCTCCAAGTGGCGGCCTATTCCCTGGCCGTGGAGCAGGCAGTGGGTGAGGCCGTGGCCCGCTGCGTGCTGATATTCGCCCGCCAAGGCAAAGACGCAATCGAGGAGGTCATCGCCGGCGATGTCCTCGCCTCAGCCCAACAAGAAGTCCGCGCCAGGCTGGCTCCGGCTGCGGCCTGCTAAGAAGAAGGCGATGTTCACACTGGTGGTTATGGCCGCGGGGCTGGGGTCGCGATTCGGCGGCACCAAGCAGCTCGCCCAGGTGGGGCCGAACGACGAGGCGTTTCTGGACTTCGCCATTGCCGACGCCCGAGCCGCCGGCGCCAGCCGGGTGGTGCTCATCGTGCGCAGCGACATCGAGGCCGACGTGCAACGGCATTTCGAGGGGCGCGGCGGCCTTCCCGACGATCTCCACGTGGCCTACGTGCGCCAAGACGCGCACGGCCCGTCCCGCCCCAAACCGTGGGGCACCGCCCACGCCCTGCTATCGGCCGCCGAGGCGGTGATTGGCCCGTTCATGGTGTGCAACGCCGACGACTACTACGGCCCCACTGCCTATGCCGCCCTGGCCCAAGCCATGCCGACCATGGCCGACAACGAGGCCTGGCTGTGCGGCTACCGCCTCGACCACACCCTGCCCGCCGAGGGCACCGTGACCCGTGGCGTGTGCCAGATTGACGGCGACCGCCTGGTCGGCATCGTCGAGCAGGAGGGCATCTCCCGTGCCGACAAAGCCTTCTCCGAGGGCACCATCGTGTCCATGAACCTATGGGCGTTCTCACCGATGTTCTTGGACATGCTGCAAGAGGGCTTCGGTCGATTCCTCGAGGAACACGGCGGCAGCCCCTCGGCCGAATATCTTCTCCCCCACGCGGTCGCCTCAGAAATGGAGAAAGGCGCTCTCACCGTCCGAGTAGTCACCACCGACGAAACCTGGATCGGCGTCACCAACCCCGATGACCTCCAAATCGCCCGCACCGCCCTCAAGTCCCGCTGAACTGTGCCCGAGCTGCCCGAAGTCGAGACCATCCGCCGCCAACTGGCACCCCGGCTCGAAGGCCGCCGCATCCAGGATGCCCGCTCCCACGAATCAGAGAAGTTCACCCCCGCGGTGGCCGCTGTCGGCACCGCGGTCCAAGGACTGAACCGCAAAGGCAAGTACCTGATCGCCCCCCTTGACGACGGCCGGGAGCTCATCGTCCACCTGGGCATGACCGGCTCTCTTGCCGTCACCCCCGCCATCCCCGACGACCCCTACATCCGGGCTTGGTGGCAACTCGACGGCGACGAGTTCCTGGCCTACCGAGACATCCGCCGCTTCGGCCGCATCCGCTGCGTGCCAGCCGGCCAATACGACGCCATCCCCACCCTGGCCGCCCAGGGCCCCGACGCGCTCAGCCCCGACTTCACCGCGGAGGCCTTCTACCAAGCCATCCGCAAGAGCCGCCGCCGAATCCCCACCCAGCTCCTCAGCCAAAAACCAGTGGCGGGCATCGGCAACATCTACGCAACCGAGGCCCTTTGGATCGCCGGAATTCACCCGGCCAAGCGCCGAATCAGCCGAGCTGCGGCCACGAAGCTCCACATCGCCCTCCTCGACGTGCTCGAAGCCGGGCTGGCCAACGGCGGCACCACCCTGCGCGACTACCGAGACGCGGGCGGCGGTGAAGGCAGCCACCAACACGCCCTGGCATGCTACGGGCGTTCGGGGCGCCCCTGCCGGCGCTGCGCCACTCCATTGCGACACCGCGTTTACGATGCCCGCACGGTGACTTTCTGCCCCCTCTGCCAACCGCGCTAGAAGCCAGCCGGGAGGCAGCACGCCGCCAGACTGCCCGAGATTGCCATCGCCCCGACTGCCAGCCCATTGGCACCTGTATGATTCCGGCTGACAAAATGTTCATCGTCAGGAACCCAACAGAGAGGCCCCTAACATGCAATTCAGCCACGACCGATCGGGCGACACTCTGGTCGTCAACGCTTCCGGCCGGGTAGACGGATCGAATGCGTCCGACTTCTTGGACACGCTCCAGGGGTTGTTCGAGCCCGGCGACCAAAAAATCATCCTGGACCTCAGCGGCCTCGAGTACATCAGCAGCGCAGGGCTTCGGGTGCTGTTGATGGCAGCCCAAAATCTGGACAAGCAGGGCAAGTCCTTCAGCATCTGCTCTTTGACGGAGTCGGTGGGCGATGTGTTCCGCATCAGCGGCTTCGACCAGATCATCAATGTGTTCCCGTCGGTAGAAGCCGCCAAGTAACCCCGCAGCCTTGACCCAGCCCTACCGAATCCTGGTCGTCGACGACGAGCCTGATCTTGAACCCCTCATATTGCAGCGGATGCGCCGCCAAATCCGTGCCAAAGAGTACGAGTTTGTATTCGCCGGCAACGGCGTGGAGGCGCTTGAGAAACTGAACGCCGATCCAACCATCGACATGGTGCTGTCGGACATCAACATGCCCAAGATGGACGGGCTCACCCTTCTCCAGCAACTGCCCGGGGTCGATCCCAACCTGCGAGCCGTGATCATCTCGGCATACGGCGATATGGACAACATCCGCACCGCCATGAACCGGGGCGCCTTCGATTTCGTCACCAAGCCCATCGATTTCGACGACCTCAAGATCACTGTTTCCCGCACTCTGGAGCATCTGTCGGAGTGGCGAGAGGCGCTGGCGTCGCGAGATCAGCTGGTGGCCCTGCAAAATGAGCTGGGCATCGCCAGCCAGCTCCAGCAGTCCATCCTTCCCAAACAGCCCCTCTCCACCGAAGCATTCGAAGTCTCAGCCAACATGGAGCCGGCCCGCAACGTGGGCGGCGACTTCTACGACTACTTCAAGCTCGACAACGAAATCGCCCTAGTGGTGGCCGATGTCTCGGACAAGGGAATCCCGGCTTCCATGTTCATGATGTCGAGCCGCACCGCCCTGAAGGGCTCGGCCATCGGCGTTCGCGACCCCCAAGCGGTCTTGACCGAGGTGAACAACCAGCTCCACCAGGACAACCCCACGTTCATGTTCGTGACCCTGGTGTATGCCCTGTTCAACCCCGATACCGGGTCGCTGACCTACTCCATCGCAGGCCATGACCCCCCGCTGCTGGTAGACGCGGGCGGAACGGTCACCGAGTTGCCCATGACCAAGGGAGTGGCGCTGGGAATCGCCCCCGATGTCGTCTACACGCAGGAAACTGTGACCCTGGCCCCTGGCGATACCGTGATTTTGTTCACCGACGGCGTGACCGAGGCGATGAACCCGGACAACCAGCAATTCGAGATGAAGCGGTTGTCCGAAGTGTTCGAGGGCAGCCCGCCCGTGAGCGCATCCGAGGCCAACACTGCGGTTTTCGAGCGCGTCAGGGAATTCGCAGGCGACGCCCCGCAGTCCGACGACATCACCTGCCTCGTGCTGCGACGCTCCTGATGTCGGCCTCAGCCCTTTCCCGTCTCGCGCTGCGACGCTCCTGATGTCGGCGCCAGCTCTGTCTCTTGCATCCCCGCCCGGTTTGAGGGACACCTGAGATGCAGCGGACTCTTCGCCTTCCGCACCCTTCCGAGTTCAAGACGCCCGCCGATGCGCTTCCCCTGCTCGAGGATCTCCTCGAGGAGATGTCCCAAGCCCAAGATTGGCCGGTCACGCTGTTCATGCGGGCCAACTTGATCCTGGAGGAGCTGTTGCTCAACACCCTGACCCACGGCGACACCAGCGGGCTGACCGCAATCGATGTCGAGTTGGAGTGCAGCGACAACAGGCTGACCATCCGACTCACCGATGACGGGGCGGCGTTCAACCCGTTAACCGACGCTCCAGTTCCCGATGTGACCCTGCCGCTGGCAGAGCGTCCCATCGGAGGGCTCGGGGTTCATCTCGTTCAGACCATCTCCCATGATCTGGAGTACCGCCGAGCAGACGGGCGCAACCACCTCAAGCTCGTCGTGCTCCCCGAGTCGTGAGGCAAACAGCAAAAAGACTCCTGCGCTGGACGCGACAGACCGGCCCGGCAGTCGCGGTCATCGCCCTTGTTCTCGCCGCATGCAGCTCGAACGGCGCCGAGTCCCCGTCTCCCGAAGCGACCCCCACGGCCGGTGCCCAAGCAACCCCCGACTCGCCGGTCGGCACCACAACACCCGGCGTGTTCGACGACCGGGTGGTCTTCGGGCAGTCCGCCGCATTAAGCGGCCCTGCCCGAGAGCTGGGCATCAACATGAACCTCGGGATCATGGCCGCTTTCGAGGAGGCCAACCGAAATGGGGGCGTGCATGGACGGAGCTTGGAGCTGAGAACACGAGACGACGCCTACGAGCCCGAGGCCGCTATCACCAATACCCAGGAGCTGATCGAGTCTGAGCAGGTCTTCGCCCTCATCGGCGCGGTGGGCACCCCGACATCGCGCTCGGCCGCACCGGTTGCCGCCGATGCCGCCATCCCCTATGTGGCGCCGTTCACGGGCGCCGGCTTCCTCCGCAATGACGATTGGGACAACATCGTCAATCTCCGGGCCTCCTACGCCCAGGAGACCGAGGAGATGGTCGAGCGGCTGACCACCGACTTGGGCGTCACCCGAATCGCTGTCATGTTCCAAGACGACTCCTTCGGACGAGCCGGCTACAACGGGGCGCTGGCCGCCCTGGAACGCCGGGACATGGAACTTGTGTCCACCGGCGTGTACCCCCGCAACACCACCGCAGTGAAGTCGGGGCTTTTGGACCTGAGGGCGGGCAACCCCGAGGCTGTCATCGTCATCGGGGCCTATCAGCCGGTGGCCGCTCTCATCTCATGGGCGCGCCACATCGGCTTCGACCCCATCTTCATGACGGTTTCCTTTGTGGGCAGCAATGCGCTGGCCTCTGAGCTCGGAGCTGGAGGCGAAGGCGTCTACGTGACCCAGGTGGTGCCGTTCCCCTACGACGAGTCTGTGGCGGTGGTCGCCTCCTACACCGCGGCCTTGGCGGCCTACGACTCCCAAGCCGAACCGGGGTTCGTGTCATTGGAGGGCTACATCGCCGGCCGGATGGCCATTGCCGGGCTTCGAGCATGCGGCGCCAAGCTCACCCGCGACTGCTTTTTGGAGAACATCTTGGGCGCGGGGCAGTTCGACATAGACGGCTTCAGCCTCGACTTCGGCGCCCAAGCAGACCGGGCCGTAGACAACCAAGGCTCAGATGCCGTCTTTTTGACCGCCATCGACAACGACGGCGCCTACCGGTCGGTGGCGTCAATGGAGGAAACCAGGCCGTGACCGACATGGCCGTCTCCCCCGATTCCGCTCCGGAGAACACCTCCGCTGCTGACGCCAGGCCTGCGCTCCACCACCGCATATCCACGCAGCTTTATGCCGGAATCTTCGGAACGGTGGCACTGACCATCGTGGCCAGCGTGGTGAGCTGGATCTCGTTCACCAACGTGGACCGAAGCCAAAAGCGGGTCAGCGAGGAGAGCGTGCCCGAACTGGCAGGAGCGTTCAGCCTGGCAGAGTTGAGCAACTCCCTGGTGGCAGCCGCCCCTCGCCTCACCTCCGCGCTCCCCAGCCAGTTCTCCGACATCTCCGCTGAGGTGTCAGAAGCACAACAGCAGTTTCAAGAGCGATTCGAGCCCCTGCTTATCACCAACCCCGACGATGTCCACGTTCAGGGGATCGCAGATGCCGCCGACGTCTTGGAGCGGAACATCACCACGATTACCGCCGACATGCCCCACTTCTTTGCCCTGAGCAGGCAGATTGAGACGCTCCAAACCCAGATTCCCACCCTTTACAACCAGGTCCAGAGCATCGTCATCCCCGCCATCGACAACCAGCTCTTCTTCCAAGTCACCGGTTACCGGGACTTTGACTCCGAGCCCACTGACGCCATGGCCAGGACTTCGGGAGGCGAACTGCTCGTTTATCGGCACCTCAACGCCTTGCAGTCCGACATGGCCCAAATCACCGAATTGATGGGCAGCGCCCTGATCGCCTCTGAGGCCGACTTCGTGGAGCCGCTGCTGGAAAGCTTCGAATCAACCTCCGATCGCATCCGAATCAGCTTGTCGGCCATCGCCGCCTCAGAGATCGCCCCGGGGCTGGAATCAGCCGTCAACAGGCTTTTGGCATTGGGGGCCGGCAGCAACAGCGCCTTCCAGGCGTCGGTCGGCCGCTTGGAGATCATAGAGAGCCAAGACCGGCTGTTGGCCTTGAACCAAGAGGCAGCGGTGAACCTCCTCGCTGAGGTCAACGCCATCGTCCAGGCCGCCCAGGCCGGAGCCGACCAGGCCACCGAGAACTCAGCGCAAACCATCAGCACCGCCCGGATCCTCTTGGCGATCATCAGCTCCATAGGCGTCATCGGGGCAGGGTTGATCAGCTGGCTCTTCATAGGACGCGTCCTGTTGCGCCGCATCGGACAGCTATCCGGCCGCATGCGAACCCTTGCCAAGGGTGAGCTGGAAGAGGAGGTGGAGGTAAGCGGCCAAGACGAGATAGCGGAGATGGCATCAGCCTTGGAGGTGTTCCGACGCCACGCCTTGGAAGTCCAGCGGCTGAACCTGGTGGAGCAGCTCGCCCAGGAGCTGAGCGAGCGCAACGACGAACTCCAGGAAGTTTTGGCAGAACTCAGCCAAGCCCAGGATCAGATCGTGGCACGGGAGAAGCTGGCGGCGCTCGGCGAGGTCACCGCCGGTGTCGCACACGAAATCCGCAACCCGCTCAATTTCATAAACAACTTCTCCGCGGCGTCGGCAGAGTTGCTGGAAGAGATGACCGAGATCTACGAAGAACTCAAAGACGGCCTCTCTGATGAGGACAAGAGCCTCGTCCAGGAGATAAACCGAGATCTCAACGACAATCTTGAGCGGATCCAATCGCACGGGAAGCGTGCCAACCGGATCGTTCAAGACATGCTGCTCATGGGCCGGGGCGGGGGCGAGACCCAGCCGACCAGCATCAACGACCTCATCCACGAGCACTCGCTTTTGGCCTACCACAGCGCCCGAGCCCAGGATCCCGAGTTCCAAGTCTTGTTGGAGGAGGAGTTCGACCCTGACATGGGCCAAATGGAGGTTGTCCCCCAAGACCTAGGGCGGGTGTTCTTGAATTTTGTGGCCAACGCCGGCTATGCCACCAACAAGAAGCAGAAGGAGTTGATCGAGGCAGGCACCGTCGGCGACTACACCCCCACTGTGGTGCTGAGGAGCCGCCGCACCGAGGACAGCGCCATCTTGAGCGTGCGGGACAACGGCAACGGGATTCCCCCTGATGTGGTCGAGAAGATCTTCGACCCGTTCTTCACAACCAAGCCCGCCAATCAGGGCACCGGGCTGGGCTTGGCCCTGTCCAACGACATCGTCCGCGAGCACGGCGGCACCATCACCGTACACACCGAGCCCGGTGAGTTCACCGAGATGGTGGTGGAATTGCCGCTCACTCGC
>JAPYOG010000287.1 GCA_028278785.1 Candidatus Poriferisocius anaerobius
GTCCGGCTAGGCGGTGCTGTTGTCTTCGGTGCCGACACCACCGAAGACAACAGCACCGCCTAGCCGGACCACCCCGCAGATTTTCGGCCAAGCTCCTCTAGTGGGAGTGCATTAGGAACTTGGTTAGTTTGGACTGTTGGCGGATTTCCCGCTCGGTCTTCATCAGATGGTCGACGTGATGGCTCTCCTCGTCGCAGCCCTCCACCGAGTGCTCTAGCTGGATGGTGGTGTGCTGGATTCCGTGGCGCTTCACCACATCTCGGATTCTGCGGAGTTTGGCGTCTGAATCCAGGATGTCGCCGCTGGGATCGGCCAGAACGTGGGCGGTCATCGAAAGGTAACCCGATGAGATCGTCCTCACATGAACATCATGGACGAGGGTGACCCCCTCCACCTCTTCGATGTCGTGGCACAGCTTGTAGACGTCCACGTTCTCAGGAGTGCCGTCGATCAGCACGTGGAACACCTCGGACACCAGGTTCCAGGAGCTGAACAGAATGAGCACGCCGATGAACATGCTGAGTATCGGATCGACTATGTCCCAGCCCGCACTGATTATGAAAATGCCCGAGACCACCACGGCCACTGAGCCCAGCAGGTCGGCCAGGACATGCTGGAAGGCACCCTCCACGTTCAGGCTGTGGCCGGATTGGCGATGGAGGACGTAGGCAACCAGCACGTTGATCGCCAGACCGGCCGCGCCGACGCCGAGCATGAGCCCGCCTTCTACATGGGCCTCTCCGTCGAGTCTTCCAATGGCCTCATAGAAGATCCATGCCACGATCACCCACAGCGACAGGGCATTGAACAGGGCGGCCAGGATCTCGGTTCGATAGAAGCCGAAAGTCCGATTGGCCGACACCGGTCGGTCGGCCGCCCACATGGCGAACAGCGCGAGGCCGATGGCCGCGCTGTCGGTGAGCATGTGCCCGGCATCGGAGATCAGCGCCAGGCTGCCCGAAGCGAAACCGCCGATCACCTCGATCACCATGAACGTGGTGGTCAAGGTGACCGCTGTGATCAGGCTCTTGCGGCTGGCCTCCCGCAAGTCGTGGTGGTGGTGCCCGTGATCGTGGTCGTGGTGGTGGTGGTGGTGCCCGTGGTCGTGATCATGACCGTGATCGTGGTCGTGATGATGGCCGCAGTCATTGTGGCCATGACCGTGATCGTGGTCGTGATCGGTTTTGTCCACTACAACTAGGCCGCGTTACAGCACTCGTCGGTGTGTACATGCACCGGGATGTCGCAGTGATCCTCGTGGTCTGCGTGGCTGTGCTCTGGGGTGTCGCAGTGGTCTGCGTGGTCGTGATCTTGGACGTCGCAGTGGTCTGCGTGATTGTGCTCGTCTACACCGCAGTGGTCTGCGTGGTCCGCATGGGTGTGCTCGGGATGGTCATAGCACGCATCGGTGTGAACATGATCAGACATGGGTACTCCTTTGGATTATAGAGAAGATATTAGCGGTCAAACCCTAGACACAATAAATGCCAGTAATCAACCCTTCTTTACTATTAGAAATGGGACTCACTATTAGAAATATAACTGGTAATCGGTCTCAATAAAACACCGCCAATTGCGGCTGCGGCCCCTCCGGCGTAAGCGACAAGCAGACCCGCTCCAACACGCGCCCCGACCAAATCCAGTTCGTCGTCCAACGCCAGTCCCTCCGCCACGCAGAAACCCATGGCGGCCAACCCTGCAACCAGTACTGCCAGCCACATTCGCCGGCTGTTCCCAGTCAACACCACCACCAGCAGCGCCCAGAGCATTGCTGCGGCAACCAAGAGCAGCAACCACGAATCGGCCACGCTTCCCGGCCCCACCAACCATGGGATCTCGCCGTCCAACACCCTCCGGTTGCCGGAGTTGCCCTCAGTCCAGGGCAGCGCCAACCCCGCAACCATCAAGCCCACCGCGGCGCCCAATAGGGCAAGCCCCGCGCTCTGGCGGCTCACAGAGGAGCGGTTGCCGCCTCCGGCCTTTGGGTGTGCGACGACCCGAGCCGTCGGCTCTGCCCACGATTCGCCATCCCAATACCGATAGCCGCGCCGGCTGTGATCGGAGTACCAGCCCGGCGGTGCCCGGCGAGTGGGCTGCCGGCTCATCCCGACGCGGCGTGGCCGGCATCGCAAGCACGCAGCGGGCAGGCGCCACGGGTTTTCCCGGGAGTCACTGGGGCAACGCTAACCCACGCCAACCGGCTGCGGCCCGTTATCGTCGAGGGCGTGGACCCGCAAACAGAAAGGCTCACGGCCTATAGCCACGGCGCCGGTTGAGCAGGAAAGCTCGGACCAGCCGAGTTGGCGCAGGTCATGCGCTCTTTGCCATACCAAACCCACAAGAACCTGATTGTGGGCATAGAAACCGGAGACGACGCCGCGGTGTGGCGCATCGACAAAGGCCGCGCCCTGATCTCAACCGCGGATTTCTTCGCGCCGGTGGTCGACGACCCCCACACGTGGGGGCGGATTGCGGCTGCCAACGCGGCTTCGGATGTGTACGCCATGGGTGGCAGCCCCCGGTTCGCGCTGAACCTGGTGGCCTGGCCCCAAGGGGAGCTGCCTCTGGAAATCCTCTCCGAGGTGCTGGCCGGCGGGGCGGCAGCCGCCGAGCAGGGGGGCTGGACGGTGGTGGGAGGCCACACAGTGGACGGACCCGAGCCGATGTACGGCCAGGCCGTCACAGGTGAAGCCGATGAGCAGAGCCTGATGACCAACGCCGGCGCTCGGGCTGGGCAGTCGCTGGTGCTGACCAAGCCGCTGGGCACCGGGCTGCTGGCCACCGCGGTCAAGCGCTCGGAACCCGAGGCGGTGGAAACCGATGGCCGGCTGGCGCAGGCCTACGCCGCGGGGGTGGCCGAGATGACCCGTCTGAACGCCGAGGCCGCTTCGGCGGCGCTTGAGGCCAAGGCCACTGCGGCCACCGACATCACCGGTTTTGGGCTGCTCGGCCATCTCCGGAAGCTGGCTGCGGCCAGCGGAACCGGCGCGGTGATCCGCTCCGAGGCCGTGCCGGTGCTGCCCGGTGTCTGGGATCTGCTGGACCAGGGGTTCGCCCCCGGCGGCACGGCCCGCAACCTCGACCATGTGCGACCCTGGGTGAAGGGGTCAAGCGACCAGCGGATCCTGACCATGCTGGCCGACGCCCAGACTTCCGGGGGACTGCTGTTCTGCTGCTCGGCGGCCGCAGCCGACAACGCCGTCGCCCGGCTTGCCGACAGCGGCCACACCGCGGCAGTCATAGGCGAGCTCACCGCCGCCGACCCCGGCGCGCTGTTAGTTACCTGACCGGCTCGGGCCCGCTGCCCGGCTCAGTGCGTGCAGACATCTCAGGTCAGACCCCCGGCCATCCTCAGCCCCCCGGCCATCCTCAGACCGCCAGCCATCCTCAGACCGCCAGCCATCCTCAGACCGCCGGCTCGGTGCGAGCCGGCAGCCCGTTCAGGTGGGCGGCATCGTTGTACCGCACCAACCGCCACATCCCAGGCTCGTCGGTGGCCGTGAACTCGGTGATCGAGGTGTTGAGGGTCCACAGCACGAATTTCGTGGTCATCCCCAAGCCCAAAAAGAGCCGCATGGCGATATCGATCACCCCGCCGTGGCACACCACCATCATGGTGGTGCCGGGACAGCCGTCTACCAGCTCATACAGCGCCTGCCCGGTGCGGTAGGAGAACGCGGCAAGGCTCTCACCGCCCGGTGCCACCGGCAGGTGGGGGTGGAAATCGCCCGTCCAGTCGAACCGGTTGGCGAACTCCTCGTAGCCCACACCGTCGGCCTCGCCGGGGCGGCGCTCAACGAGATCGGGATGGGTGTGTACTTCCAAACCACCCAGCGGCTGCGCCAGCAGTTCTGCCGTTTCAGCCGCCCGAGGCAGTGTGCTCGACCACAGAGCATCCACTTTGGGCTCAGACCCCTGGGCCCATCGCTCTCCCAGAGCCTCGGCTTGGCGACGGCCCAGCGGCGACAGGCCAGTACATGCCAGATCGCCGCCGATGATCTGCTTGACCGTCGCCTCGGATTCGCCGTGACGGATCAGCAGCAAGCGAGTTGGATCATCTGCGCTCATGTCGGCCCCATCTTGCCACGCCGGGCTGCCGGCCGGCACCGAGCTCGAGCTTTCCCCTGGGATTCCCCTGATATACTCCAGAGGCAAACTCTCCGTGTCACTGGATATATCTCATGCTGCACATTAGAAAGCCCGCCGATGTTCTGGTTTGTTGGATGTTGTTCGCGGGTTTGCTGGCGGTGGCGGTGTCGGCGGTTGTGCCTGCTGGTGGGGTTTCCGCGCAGTCTCCGCCGACCGGCGGCAACGCGGGCGGTTATGTCCTGACCAGAGCCCAGGTGGAGTTCGCTGCGGTTGGCGCTTTGTTGGATACCTCGGTAGCGGTGGGCGTTTTCACCGAGTCGAGCGGGGAACCGGGGTCTTCTATCGGCTCTTTGACCGACCTGAGCTCGCGTGTTTCGAACTCGGATCAGCTGGTCTCGTTCGGGCACCCGTTTGGCATCGACCTCAAGGCGAGCACCACATACTTCCTCGTCTTGGACACCAGTAGCAGTGTCCACGCCAGCACGAGTGTGCGCAACACGGCCTCCGACGCCGAGGACGCCGGCGCCTCGGCTGGCTGGAGCATCGCCGACAACATCCAGTCCAGGCTGGATGGCACAACGGGCACATGGAGCACAGGTGCCCAGAGTCTCAAGCTGCGCCTGAGCGGCGTGGAGCGGCGGGTGGGATGCGCGACTGCCGACTCGGCGGATGGTTCTTATGAGGTTCCCTATGATTGGGCGTTGAAGCCTTCTTCTTTGTTGGACGGGGACAAGTTCCGGCTGCTGTTCGTGTCTCAGTCGGAGCGGGACGGGTCATCGTCTGCCATCGCGGATTACAACACCCACGTGCAGACCGCGGCGAAGGACGGGCACTGGGCGATTAGCGACGCGTGCGGCGACCTGTTCACCGCGGTGGCGTCCACCTCCGCTGTGGATGCCCGCGTGAACACGTCCACGGAGTCGTCGGACACGGATGCTTCCATTTGGTGGTTGGGCGGCTGCAAGGTGGCCACCAACTACGCCGACTTCTACGACCAGACGTGGGACTGCGTTCAAATACACCGCAACGAGAGCGGCCTGGCCAGAGGTCGGAACAATGTCCTCACGGGCAGCAACAGCGACGGCACCAAGCACGCCACCGAGCACCTCGGCAATTCCACGACCCTGGTGCGCTTCGGGCTAGCGGCACCCTTATTCGACCCGATCAACCGAGGCAGAATCACCAAAACCGTCGTCCATCGGTTCTACGGTTTGTCGCCGGTGTTCAAGGTGGAGCAGCGGCCGACTGTGAGCTTGCAGTTTGCCGGCCCGGTTGTGTTGGAGGGGGGTGATGCGGTGCAGTTGGTGGTGCAGTTGAGCGAGGCGAACAGCACGGGTGCGGCTTTGTCGGTGCCGGTCAGGGTGAAGGCGGCGGGCACGACGGCTTCCTCGTCGGATTACAGCTTCGCGGGGTCTGTGAGCATTGCGGACGGGGCACTGAGCGGCCGGGTGGATTTCACCGCGGCGGACGACGATGAGGACGAGCCGGATGAGACGGTGACAGTGGAGTTGGGAACGCTGCCGGAGGTGTGGGTGGCCGACGAGGACGCGTCTGAGGCGGCGGTCACGATCACCGATGATGACGCGACGGTGGTGTCGGTGTCGTCGTCTGACACTGTGTTGACGGAGCAGGATGCGTCTGACACTGCGTCGTTGAGGGTGCGGCTAGGCCGGCGTTTGTTCGCGGGGGAGCAGTTGCGGGTGGATTTGGGCTACGGCGACGTGTCGGGGGTGGTGATCCCGGAGAACACGGATCCGAGTTTTTCCGTGTCTGTGTCGGGAACGGGTGTGACGGCGACGGGACTGTCGGGCGACCCGGCTTTGCTGTTCGCCGGCCATGATGTGAACACAGTGCAGGAGGCGGAGGTGGTGTTGACGCCGACCGGGACCGGCGACGCGGACGCAGACGACGGGTCGTTCTCTTTGGGCATAGACACCGACGGGTTCTCCGACTCTTTCACAAACCTGAGCGGCGGCGCGGCGGCCCATCCCGACGACGACGAGGTTTCGTTCGCGTTCGCAGACGACGAGCCGAAGGCTCTGGTCGGGTTCGTCTCGGATCGTGTGGTGGCAAGCGAGGCTTCGGGGCAGGCTCGGGTGCCCGTTGCGCTGGACGCGGTTTTGAACCGGGCTGTGACAGTGAGGTTCGCGGATTCGGCGGGCACAGCTTCGGCGCCGGGCGATTACACGGCGGGCCCCTACGAGGTGTCGTTCCCGGCGGGGACCACCGAGGGGGAGGTGGTGGTGCCGGTGACGGCGGACTCGGCGGCGGAGGGCCGCGAGTCGTTCACGCTGTCGGTGGATACAGGGTCTTTGCCGTCGGGCGTCGCGGTCGGGGAGGTTTCGGAGGCTGAGGTGGTGTTGTCGGAGCCGGCTTCGGGGTGCTACCAGTGCGTGTGGGTGGTGGCCGACCCGCCCGGCGGCGTGGATGAGGGCGGTGAGCTTTTGTTCACTGTGTTGGCGCATCCGGCGCCTCCTGTGGATCTGGACGTGCGGGTGTGGGTGCGCGACGCGTCGCCGAACAGGGCGCACTACGTGACGGGCCGTTACAACGCCCGCACCCAGTATTTGCTCATCCCCGCCGGGAGCACCTCTGCGGCTTTGGTGGTGCCCACCACCGACGACTCCACCCACGAGGCCAACAGTTATGTCACCGCCAGGCTGTTCAGCGCGCGGGGGCCGCGCAACAGCAGGGGCTGGTCTCCGGTTATCTACTCCGCCGTCGGCGGCGAGGCGTCGGTGGAGGTCCGCGACAACGACCCCGCCCCGCCGCCGTACATACCGCCCCGCGTGCAGGTCAGCACCCGCTGGGGAACCGCCGTGCAGTCGCGGCAGGTCTCCGCGGGGGATTACGCCTATTTCTGCTGGGGTGTGTACGGGGGGACGCCGCCGTCGGTCATCATCAAAGCCATCTATGCCATCGAGTCCACGTCGGGACGGCAGGTAGCGCACAGCAGGAGGGGCGCCATACAGCTGTCCCCGCGCACCCACAAGCTGTGCATAGACGTGGACACCCGCGACGAGGCCGGCCACACCATCACCGCCCGGCTTGTTCCTGTGAGGTGGGCCTACACCACGGATCCCGCCACCAGCACCGCGACCATCACCGTCGCGCAGAGCCTCACAGGCCACAGCCCCCCACCGGTTGAGCAGGGCGTGATCGTCGCTAAAGCCGGCCAACACACACCCCACACCGAACCCGACCCGCAAGTGATAGCCAAAGTCCGCGCGCTCGCCGCGCAAATCCAGCACGGCACAGACCACGTCAACCGATGGAACCGCGTCCTCGTGGCGTTCGGCGAACACGACGGCACCGACGTCACCGGTGGCCCCATGACCGCCCAACAAGCCCGCCAAATGGCGAAAATCCACAGCAGCCCCGTCTGGGAC
>JAPYOG010000288.1 GCA_028278785.1 Candidatus Poriferisocius anaerobius
GACCTACCAAGTGGTGGCTGTCCATCCCCACGACACCTCGTCGTTCACCCAGGGGTTTGCGTGGTTCGACGGCCTGGTGTACGAGGGCACCGGACTGCGGGGGCAATCGGTGCTGCGAATCATCGACCTGCCCACCGGGCGAGTGATTAAAGAGACCGCAGCCGATCCCCGGCACTTCGGCGAGGGCCTGGCACTGGTTGGCGACCAGCTCATCTGGCTCACCTGGCAGGCCGGCACCGCCGGGGTGTACCAGCGGGACACCCTGGAGCAAACCGGCAGCTTCACCTACTCCGGCGAGGGGTGGGGGCTGTGCTTTGACGGTGACCGATTAGTGATGAGCGACGGGTCCAGCACGCTCGCCTTCCGCCACCCCGCCACGTTCGAGGTGCTGGGATCGGTTTCGGTCACCCAGTCCGACGGCAGCCCGGTCAACCGGCTGAACGAACTGGAGTGCGTGGGCGACTACGTGTGGGCCAACGTCTGGCTCACAGACCGCATCGTGGTGATCGACCCGGCCACCGGCGCGGTTGTCGCCGAGGCCGACATGGCCGGGATCATCACCCCCCACCCGCAGCAGGCCGACAGCAACAGCGTTCTCAACGGCATCGCCTATCGACCCGGCACCGGCACCTTCCTGATCACCGGCAAACGCTGGCCCACCATCTTCGAGGTGCGGTTCGAGTCCCAACCCTGAGACAAGCACCCCGGTCTGAGCCGAACGGCCTGTGCCAGCTCAGCCATCGGTGCTGTGTGCGGTGCAAGCACCCCGGTCTGAGCCGAACGGCCTATCGCCGATTGTGTACGACCACCGTGTCAGAGCCCGAGCGGCCGAACACCTCGGGGGCGTATATCTCCTCGGCTTTGGCCGGGGGCACTGCGAAGGTGCCCGGGGTGGTGGCACGGGCCACATAACTGTACTCGTGGACACCGGCCCACAGATAAGACGAAATGGCCTCGGCCCGGTCGTCGCGGAGATTCTGGTGCTCATACCAGGTCCGTCTCCACCACGAGTCGCCCACAACACGCCGAGATGCGCCAACCTCGCCTGTCACCGCCAGCGCCGGATTGAGCGGCTCGAAGCCCGCCGGCATCGGGTCGACCAGCGCCATGTTGGTGCGCCGGCTGTCGTTGACCATGGTCAGGCGTACCCGCACCTCGGCGCCGGCCCGCACATGCCACACGCCGTCTTCGTCCAGCCGGACGTCGTCGGGATCGTCCACCGCCTCATAGCTGCGCTGCACCACGAAACCCCGGTCGAGGGCCTCCAGCTTGAGATCGGCGGGGGCGTAGCGGAGCCCGAGCCGGTAGTACAGGCGGCCCTCCCCGTCCTTTTGCACCACGAGGTCGGAGTCTCCAATCGCCAGCAACTCTGCCATCGGCACCAGCGTGGACTGGCGATCGGTGCTGCGGCCGGCGAACTCGTGCTGCGCCGCATAGAGGTCGCCGAGCCACACTCGGGCGATGAAGTCGGGATCGCCCGACTCGAAGGCGTCGAAGTAGCGGTTGAGGGCGAGCAGGATGAAGGAGTTCTCCTGCACATTGCTCCAGCGCCCCTTGATCTGATTGCCCAACAGCCCGGACACCACCTTTGCGATCAGGTCAGACTCGGGCGCCATCGTGATCAGCGCATCCAACACGATGCCGTCGGTGCGGCGATCAGAGTGGAGGATCAGATAGGCGTCTTCGCCGTAGTCGGTGGCGAAGGTGGCCGCCCCGGCTGTCTCGACCACCCGGTTGTTGAAGACGCGTTCGATCTCCGCCTCGATCCCGCCATCGCCCACCAGCGGCCAGATGAAGGCCATCGCGTCCAAGCCCAGGTTGGCGCCCCGGCGGTCCCATAGGCTTCGGGCGGCCCGGGAGTCTCGGTCCCCGGCCAGCCCGCGCACATGCAGCGCATAGGCCGCCAGCATGTCCCTGGTCCGCTGGCTGTAATCGTCCGGGATTCGATCCTCGACATCGACGAGGTACTGAAGCCCGTTCTCCAGCACACCCTCGGAAACGGCGAACCCGCTGTCCTTCGCGGTCAAGAGCGCGTGCATGGCCTGAATCGACTGATACGGCGCCGACCCGGTTCGGCGCGACCACCAACCGAAGCCGCCGTCGTAGAGTTGCAGCGCCTCGAGCTGAGCGATGTCGCGGCGAACCACTTCGTCGAGCTCGCCGGGGCTGCCGAGACCCTCGGCTTTGAAGGCGCCGAGCACGTCGCGAAGCGCAGAGATGGCCAGAATGCGGCTGGCGTAGGCGTCGGAGCTCTCGTACCGGTATTCGGCGAGGTACAGCACAGCATCGGTCAGGGCTTGAAGGGCGGTGGAGGAGGTGTTGACCTCGAGTCCGCCGAATTGCGGAAACACCTCCACCGGGGCGGCAACCGGCTGGACTATCGAACCCTCGTCCACCACGCCATAGGTGGCGAACGCCTCGCTGGTGGCCGGGGTGTACACGGGAAGGGCGACCGCTTGGGCGTCGGCGTGGCCGCCCGGCACCGACACCGCCGCGGCGCGCAGGCGGGCCTCTCCCACAGAGATCGTGCGCGCCGGGAACCGAACCTCGACCCGGTCGTTGGCGGGCACCCGGACCCGGCGGCCCGGCGACCCTTGGAGTTGGAGGTTGGACGTCTGAACCACCACATCCACCTGCATGGCTGCGTCGGTCTGGTTCTGCACCACGATCGGCAACTCGAATTCGTCGCCGAAGTTCAAGAACCGCGGCGCCGAGGGCCGCACCTGGAGCGGCAACATCGCCGTGATCGACGACTCCGCTGTTCCGAAGCGCTCTGCATCGGCCGCCGCCACCGCCATCACCCGGTAGCGGGTGAGGTTGTCGGGCAAGTCGAACTCCACCACAACCCGGCCCCGGGCATCGGTGACCGCCTTGGGGTCGAACAGCGCCAAGGCGTCGAGGTTCTCGCGGACGCCGATCGGGGCGCCGCCTGAATCCGCGCCACCGGCCTCGTCGAAGTCGGCCTCGGCCATGTCGTCGGCCACCATTTCCACTTCCTCGGACACAGCGGCTTGTGCCGAGGTTGCGGTTGCCCTCCTGGCCTGGTCCTGCCCGTCTTGGGTCGGGGCGCTCACGTCTTCGAGCAAGATCTGGCTCCTGCTCCGCAACGTGTCCAGATACACGCCCCAAGGGCTGTAGAAGACGTCGATCGGGTCCAGCAGCTCATAGCCCGAAACGGCCAGCACCGCCTCGTCCACCACCATCAACAGCACATCGGCGCCTTCCACCGGAGCACCCCCGGCGTCGCTCACCTCCACCGCGACGCTCGCCGCCGAGCCGGGCTCTGCCACCGCGGATGCAGGTGTCGCCACAACGTCGAGGACCCTCTTGAGGGGCGGCACCCGCAGGGTGGCCTGGCCGGTGGCATGGGCGGGGCGGGGCGGCACGCCGGGCACAACGGCGCCGTCGGCGGCGGTGCGCTCGGTGATGGAGGCCAGCTCCACCTGCACGGTCAGCTCGGGAACATGGCCGTCGGTTATCGGGATGCTTATCACCGCCGAGTGCGCGGCCACCTCGAAGGTCCGGGTCTCGATGATCCTGTTGTGGGCGATGGTGAGCAGCCCGGTAGCTGATTCAAAGGGCGAGACAACCAGGAGCTCGGCGGTGTCGCCCGCCTCGTATGCCTCGGCATCGGGTATGAGCTCGACAGCCTCGAGCTCCACGCCGCGGCTCGGCACGGAGTCTGCGCCGCCGGCCACCCACCGGGTCAGCTCGCTGCGGTTCAGGCGCCCCGAGTCGTCGGCCACTCGGGCGTCGATCCGGTAGCGGCCCCCGATTGCGGCCGCGAAGTCGCAGGAAACCGGCGCTTCGGCCGAGGCGGTCTCGCAGGTCTGCTCGTCCACCGCCTCTTCAACCCACTCACCGTCGGTGAACTGGCTGACGATGCGTCCCACCGCTATCTCGAACGGGCGGCCGGGCACCGCGTTCCCGTCGATGTCGACCACCACCGCCTCCACCTCGAGCCCGTCTCCGGCGCGAAGGAAGGTGCGGTCGGTGCGAAGGCCCACATACAGGCGGGCCGAGTGAACCAACAGGTCGGTTGAAGAAGCCCATTGCTGGCGATTCACGTCCAGCACCTCGGCCTGGGCGGTAACCGTTGACGGGAGGTGGTCGGCGTCGCCCTCGAAGTCGATGCGAAGAACGTGGCTGCCGCCGGCATCGGTGATTCCCGAAAGGGTCTCGGGCTCGAACTCGCCCCATGGATCGCCCGGCCAGTGGTCGCCGAAGTACCACCACGGCCTCCACACGCCGAACGTGAAATCGCTCCAGTCGGGCGGCGAATAGGTGGCCTGGCGGGTGGTTACAGTCCAGGTCACCTCGGCATTAGGCAGGGGACCCCCGGAGAAGTAGCCGGCATCCACGGCCACCTCTGCGGGCTCGCTCACGAAGTATGGCCCGGGGGCCACCGTGCGTGTGGCGACCTCGAACTCAGGTCGGCGGAACTCCTGTATCTGGAAATGATGGGTGTGCCGGCCGTCGGCACCGTCGGCGCCGTCAGCGCGGTGGCTGAACTCGACCCAGGCGTGTCCCAGGTTCGACTGCTGGCTCAACTCCACGGCGAGGTCGAAACCGCCCAGCTTGTCCAAGCGGGTGGTTCCGCGGCCCAGGCGGTTGCCGAACGGGTCGTACACCTGATAGGCGATCATCTCGCCCTCGGGCAGGAACTCCAGGCCGCCGTCGCCGCCCAAGTCCAGGTTCCTGACCCATCCCTTCAGCCTGAGCGTCTCGCCGGGCCGGTACATGCCCCGATCGTCGGCGGTGTACCAGATGCTCCTGTCGCGCTGAGTCTCCGGGCGCAAGTAGGAGGGCAGAAGGGCTGTGTCGCCGCCCCTCGTTGCGGACACCAGATCGATATAGGCCGACCCTGCGGTGGTGCGGGCGAGCCCGCTCTGGTTGGTGAACAACGGCTCGTCCAGCCCGCTGAAGGTGATCTCCGTGTCGGGCAGGGGATCGCCGGAGCGCAGGTCGGTGGCCCAAGCCACGATGTCTTGATGGCGGCTGACGACGTCTACGCCGATGTCGGTGTCTTGCACCCACATCACCACCGGCCTGCTCAGCCACAACAGGTCTGCCGCATCGATTTGCCTGCCGGCCCCCTCGACCACAGCGACGACATGGCCGTGTCGGCCGCGCAGCACTCCGGACACGTCGATGGGAACCTCGACCAGATCTCCGTGGTCGATGCCGGTGTCGACGGTCGTTGCAACCGTCAGCGGCCACGGCAGTTCCGGCAAACTCGGCTTGGAGGGATCAGAGCCGTACCAATGCCTGTCCAAGTCGTTCAAGTAGGCCTGGAACTGCCCGTAGTCGTCCGGCGCCACGCGATAGAGCCGAACCCGAAGCTGCTCCCACCGGCGCACGAGAATGGGCACCGTCTGGCGCGTGCCCAGAGGGTCGATGGTGGCGAAATCCCCCCCCTGCGACCTTATGGACGGTCGGGCTTGTTGGATGGTGAACTCGACAGTCTGGGGCGACCCGAGGGTCTGGCCGAACTCGTCGCCCAAGGCGCCGGGGATCACCACCTCATAGGCAGTGCCGCCCGCGGTGGCCCCCCTGATCTCGAGCCAGCGCCCGCTCACCGAGATGGCGGCGTCGCGGAGCTGGGGGGTGATGGAGAACCCGGCGGCGTCGAGCGTGCCCGGATCGAGCGTGTTGGTGAATCGCACGTCGAGCCCATACCCGGCATGGCACTCGTAGGTGGTTGGCTGGCAGCCTGCCTCTGAGATCCGCAGCGGCCCGTAGGTGCGAGCCGTCATCTCCGATGAATGTTCGCCGGTATTGGGGCCCTCTGCCGAAGGCAGGCCGGGGCCGACCTGGATTCTTATCTCGGTGTCCACCTCCAGCGGTGTCACCGGCCGGAACGCAAGCCACGTGCCATCCAGCGCGTCATCGATTCGGCGTGTGATGTGTTCGTCGGCTTCGATCTCGTCGCTGGTCGCGAGGCGTATCGCCCTGCCTCGGCCTGCCGCGGAGAGCGTGATGGCCGCGAGCGCGGCGGCGGGTTCGACCCTCTGGTCGAAAGTCGCCAAGAACACCGGCTGAAGGTCGAGCGAGTCATGCCAGGGGGTGATGTCCAACATGGTGGGCGGGGGCGTCTCGAACGTGAACCGCACCGCTTCGGCCAGTTCTGCTCCGGCTTGCGACCTCGTGCCCGCGGAGATGGCCACCTCATAGGAAGTGGCCATCGGCAGGCGGTCCAGAATCTCCGGGTCGTGCTCGAAGCGGAGCGTGCGGGTGCCTATCCACTGCCAGCGGCCCGGCAACGCAGGCGTGATGGCAACGGGCACATCCAGGGCATCGATTTGGCCCACGGTGGCGAGCGGCACCATCGGCTGGTTGAACGTGACGCTGACAAAGGGGGCAATGCCCACCTCTCCCGAGGGCTGCACCCGCAAGACCTCCAACGGCCCCGGATCAACCGGAGGCGCGAGCGAGTCCGGCCCGGCCGGGAACCGATGCTCGATGGTCTCGCCGGTGCGGGGCGGCGCCAGGGACTCGGGCGGCCGGTTGAACCCAACCCCGTCGCCTGCGCCATCGCCCTCATCCCAGGGCGGCAGCCGGTCGAGCACGGCTTCTACTTCGTCCTCGTCGAGCGGTTCGCCTTCCACCTGGGCCACCTCTGGGGGCGCCTCGCCGGATGTGGCGCCGCCGTGGCTCAAGCGGGCCCTGAGGAGCGGCGCCTGCTCAGAAGGCTCGACACTGGCAACCCGGATTGCGCCGACTG
>JAPYOG010000289.1 GCA_028278785.1 Candidatus Poriferisocius anaerobius
CCACCACGATGCCGATGCCGACGCCGGGTCCGATGGCGGCGAGGCCGTAGCCAAGACCAGCGCCGATGGCCTTCATGCCCGCTTCGCCGTCACCGGCCAACTGGGCAAGGATGGTGGATATCAGTGCAAGCAAGGTAAGTGTCTCCTAGTGCTCGGGGTGTAGTGATCCGCCGATATACACGGCGGTGAGAATGGTGAAGATGAAGGCCTGGAGGGCCGACACGAAGATCTCGAACGCGGTAAGCAAGATCAGCATTGCAAATGGCAGTACCGCGGGCACGTAGAGGGTTCCCCACAGTGCGGCCGACAGCACGGCGAAGGTAACCAGCAGCAGGTGGCCGGCCACCATGTTGGCCCAGAGCCGGATGGCCAGCGACAAGGGCCGGATCAGGATGATCTGGAGCAACTCGATCGGCACTACCAGGACATAGAGGAATGTGGGCACACCGGGTGGGAACAGCGCGCTCTTGAAGTACTGAATGAAACCCTGGGCCCGAATGCCGACGACGTGGTAGACCCCCCACACCACAAGAGCAAGCAGTAACGGGATTGCCATTCGGGAGTTGGCCGGGAACTGGATGAACGGGACGACCTCGAAGATGTTGCTGAAGAGCACGAAGAAGAAGATCGTGGTCAAGAATGGCAAGAACCGGCGTCCGTCGGGGCCGATGGTCTGCATGACAATGTTGTTTTCGATAAAGTCGATCCCCGCCTCAACCACCGTTTGCGTCCCGGTGGGCACCAGCGAGCGGCGTCGGGCCGCGGCCCAGAACAGCACGGCAGTAAGAACCAGAGTGACTAAATAGATCAACCCGGTTTTGTTGAGGGCTATCCAGTCGTTGCCGGCAAACAAGAAGTCAGGCCAATCGAACAACTGGGTGACCGGCGGGAAGTCCAGGGCGAACACGTTCACTGAGCAGCTCCTTGCGGCTTCAAGCCGGGATAAGCGAGGGACATGGAGACAAATCGGGTCTCCCAAACCAGCAGAACAATATGGGCTGCGACAAGTGTGATGACAAACGGCAGCGCATCAAACCAGCCGGTATTTCGCACCAGGAAGTAGGCGCCGGTGAGAATGCCCAGGCGGATGAAGTACCCGCCCATCACCCCGGCCATCAGCATGGCGGGCGAAATCCGCACCGACCAGGTGATGAGCGAGGCGGCCAGCCAGAAGTTGAACAGGATCAGCCCGAGGGCGTAGCCGCTGGACCACAGGCCGCCGAAGCCCCACACCCCGGCGCACACCCCCACCAGCACCGGGCCGCCGATCACACCCCGGCGAACCATGTCAACAGCAATTGCCCGCTCAGGGGCTTCTTCGGCCGCCGCCGGCTGCTCAGCCATCGGGGTTCTCCACCGCAGACTCGGCCCGGCGGCTGGGCAGGTTCCGGTCGTAGGCCTCCATCTGATCGCTGTAGCTCCTGACGGCCTTCCACCCGGCGTAAACCGCGGTCAGGAGGCAGAGCGCCAGAGTGAACACCGGCTGGGTCCCCAGCGCTCCGTCGATGAGCCAGCCGAAGAAGGCGAACAGCGCCGGGGTGGCCACCAGCTCGAAGGCGATGGAGAGGGCGTCTCCCGCGCTGCGGTTGTCTTGAAGTTGGCGGTTCTGCGTCGTTGCAGCTGGCACGAAAATAGGCCCCCATGGCATGCGGTCCGGCCTTGCACAAATAGTGTCGCGAACCGAGCGGCAGGGCCAAATCATCAGGCCGGCTGCCTCGGCCCGATTCATGAGGTCCGGCGGCGCAGGATGGGGTGGAAGACGGTGTAGAGCACCAGCACCAGCACCGCCGCGGCCGGCGCCATGATCGCCTCCCCCTCTCCTGTGTAGGTGGGATACAGCACCAAAGCCGACATCAACGCGGTGAACAGCCACAGGATCAGCACGCTGCGGCGGTGGCCGTGGCCCAGGCTCATCAGGCGATGGTGGAGGTGCTGCTTGTCGGGGGCGGCAATGCTGGTGCGGGCCCGGGTGCGGCGCAGCACCGCCCACAGCACGTCCACCACCGGCACCGCCAGGATGATCAGCGGTATCAGCATGGGAGCGAACAAGAAGTAGGTCTGCCCGGCGAACGGCTCGCTGCTGCGCCCGCCCACCGAAACGGTGGAAGCCGCCAGCAGCGTGCCCAGAAACAGCGCCCCGCCGTCGCCCATGAAGATGCGGGCCCGATGGAAATTCTGGGGCAGAAAACCCACCGCCACCCCGCTGGCGATGACGGCCACCAGCGGTCCGACGTTGCTGGGCAAAAGCACCTCTTCGTCGGTGAGCTTGATGGAGTACACGAAAAAAGCGAGCCCGGCTATGGCCACGATGCCAGCAGCCAAACCGTCGAGGCCGTCTATCAGGTTGATGGCGTTGACGATGGCCACCAGCCACAGAACCGTCACCACGAAGGCGAGATCCTGCGAGAGGATCAGAGCGTCCAGCACCGGCAGCCGCAGATTCAGCACAGTCACCCCGGCAAAGGAGAGGATGCTGCCGGCCAGCACCATCGACGCCACCTTGGCCGGCGCCGACATCTCCCTCACATCGTCGTAGGTGCCGAACACCATCATCACCAACCCGGCGAGCACGATGCCCAGCGGCTCGGACGCGGTGGTGAAGACGACGTCGAAATCGCCCATCAGCCAAGCGGTGCCCATTGCCGCCAGAAAGCCGGTGAACATGGCCACGCCTCCCAGCACCGCGGTGGCCCGTTCGTGTACTCGGCGGTCGTCGGGCTCGACCATGATCCCCGTGCGCTCGCTGATGCGCCGCATGACCGGCGTGGCCACCAGCGACACTCCGGCCGCCACGCCGAACACGATCAGATAGCTGTTGAGGCTCGGGGCCATGGACGCTGCCGACTAGCCGAGGATGGGTGGATACGGCGTGAACCGCCCGCACAGCTCGGCAGCCTCAGCTCGTGCCCCGGCCACCGCGTCGTCGTCATCGCGCCGGCGCAGAATGCGGCCGATCATGCCGGCGATGAGCCGCATCTCCTCGGGTCCCATTCCCTGGGTGGTGGTGGCCGGCGTGCCGATCCGCACTCCGCTGGCCACGAACGGCGAGCGGGGATCGTCGGGCACCGTGTTCTTGTTGAGGGTGATTCCAGACTGATCGAGCACTTCTTGGGCAAGCTTCCCGGTCAGTTCCGCATCGAAAGCACGCAGATCCACCAGCAGCAGATGGTTGTCGCTGCCGCCCGACACCATGCGGAATCCCTCGGCGGCCAGTCCCTCGGCCAGCACCCCGCTGTTGCCCACGATGCGGGCGGCATAGTCGGCGAACTCGGGGGTGGAGGCTTCGCCGAAGGCCACGGCCTTGGCCGCGACCGCGTGTTCCAGAGGGCCGCCCTGGAGCCCGGGAAACACAGCCTTGTCTATGGCCGGGGCCATCTCCCGGGTACACAGGATGGCGCCGCCCCGGGGGCCCCGCAGCGTCTTGTGGGTGGTGAAGGTGACGATGTCGCTGTAGGGAACCGGGTTGGGGTGGACCCCCCCGGCGATCAGCCCGGCGATGTGGGCGGCGTCGAACATGAACAGGGCGCCCACCTCGTCGGCGATGGCGCGGAACGGGGCGGGATCGATGATGCGGGGATACGCGGTTGCGCCGGCCACGATGAGCTTGGGCCGATGCTCGAGGGCCAGATCGCGTACCTGGTCGTAGTCGATGCGCTCGTCGCTGGGGGTCACGCCGTAGGCCGCGAATCGGTAGGTGCGCCCGCTGATGTTCACCGGGGCGCCGTGGGTGAGGTGGCCTCCGTGGTCCAGGCTCATCCCCAGCACGGTGTCGCCGGGCGCCAGCACCGCCAAGTAGGCGGCCACGTTGGCATTGGCCCCAGAATGGGGCTGAACATTGGCGTGGTCGGCGCCGAACAGGGCGGCGGCCCGCTCCCGTGCAACCGACTCCACCTCGTCGATCACGGTGTTGCCGCCGTAGTAGCGGCGGCCGGGGTAGCCCTCGCTGTACTTGTTGGTGAGCACCGATCCGGTAGCCGCCAGCACGGCGGGCGAAGTGAAGTTCTCCGAGGCGATGAGCTGCACCGTGGTGTTCTGGCGCTCCACCTCCCGGCCGATCATCTCGAACACCGGATCATTGCTGCTGTCGGGCCACATCACGGTTTGCCTCCTCTGTGGTTTTGTCGTGCGCTTATTGATCTTCGGGCCGGCCTGCGGGCAAAAGAGCGTCGATCTTGGCCACCCGGGGCACATGGCGGCCCCCCTGGAAAGACGCGCCCAGGAAGGCGTCGAGGGCCTCCCGAGCCGCCTCGGGGCCGATCAGCCGCTCACCCAGGCAGACCACGTTGGCGTCGTTGTGCTCCCGGGTGAGCCGGGCCGAGGTCGCGTCGTATACCACAGCGGCCCGCACGCCGGGCACTTTGTTGGCCGCCATGGAGATGCCGATGCCGGTGCCGCAGACGCACAGCCCCAGCTCGACCTCTCCGGCGGCCACCTTGCGGGCCACCGCCTCTCCGAAGTCGGGGTAGTCCACCCGGTCGGGGCCGCGGGTGCCGCAGTCCACGACCTCGTGCCCCCGCTCCCGCAAATACGCCACCAGCGCGTCCTTCATCTGCACTCCAGCATGGTCGGCCCCCGCGGCGATTCGCGCCATGGCCCTCAATCTACCCAGCCCGCAGCCCGGTTGATCACTCTTGGGCGATCCCCTCGAGCGTCACGGCCCCCCGGCGCAGAATCGGTTGATCACTCTTGGGCGATCCCCTCGAGCGTCACGGCCCCCCGGCGCAGAATCGAAAGCCCCTCCTCGGTTACCTCCACAACCGTCGAAGCGGGAGCGTGGAGCGAGCCGCCGTCCACCACCAGCGACACGTCGGGAAAGGCGGCGGCCGCCGCAGCCGCAGTGCGCGGGGTGGGCTGTCCGCTCAGATTGGCGCTGGTGGTGGCGATGGGGCCGACCGCCGAGGCCAGCGCCTGCACCAGCGGATAGTCGGGGCAGCGCACCCCGTGGCCGTCTTGGACTATGGTGAGCGCGCCGGGCCAACACGCCTCCATGAGCCTGCGAGTCATGGGCAGAGGGTCGAACAGCGCCTCGGCGTCGGCCGGTCGGGCCACCAGGATGGCCACGGCCTTGTCGCGGGGGCGCTGTTTCAGCTCGAACAGCAGATCGACGTTCTCCGGCAGGGCGGCCAGCCCGTAAACGGTATCGGTGGGTATCACCACAGCTCGACCCGCCCGCAGCTCGGCTGCGGCCGTCTCCACCAGCTCGGCCATCCCGCCGCCGGTCATCGGCTGCGGCATTGCAGCACCCGGTCCCGGCCTGCCAAATCGGCATGCACCGCCTCCACTTTCAGGCCGCCGGAGTCGGCGATGGCCGCGGCCTCCTCCATCTGATCGGGCGACAACTCCAAGAGCACCGCGCCTTGCGGGCGCAGCCACCGGCCGGCCTCGGCCAAGATCCGGCGGGCGCCGTCCAGCCCGTCGGGGCCGCCCCGAAGGGCGAGCGACGGCTCCCAATCACCCACGTCCGGCGGCAGCGCCTCATCGTCTCGCACATAGGGCGGATTGCTCACCACCACGTCCACCGCTCCGGCCAGATGCTCGGGCAGGGCCTCATACCACGACCCGTGGCAGATCGACACCCGAACCGCGGCCCGGCCCAGTCCGGCCAGATTGGCCCGGGCCAAATCGAGGGCCTCGGCGGAGACGTCGGTCAGCATCACTTGGGCCGTCTCGCACTCTGCGGCCACCGCCAAACCCACTGCCCCGCAGCCTGTGCCCAAATCCACCACCAGCCGGCGACGCGGGTGGCCGGAGCCCGCCTCGTCTATCGCCAATCCGGCCAGCACCTCGGTTTCGGGTCGGGGAACCAGCGCAGCCGGGCCGACCATCAAGTCCAGGCGCCGAAACCCCCAGCGGCCCAGCACGTACTGCAACGGCTCCCCCGCCAACCGGCGGGCCAGCATGGACTCGAAGCGGGCCATCTGCGGCCGGGTGGCTGTGCGGGCCAGGCCGGTGCAGTACTCGCTGCCCTCGTATCCCGAAGCCTGCTCCACAAGCCGGCGGGCCTGTGCAAAGGCATCGGCCACGCCCGCGTCGGCCAGGCGGCTGGCGGCATCGTCGGCGACATCGCGCCAGGCAGCCAGCGGGACCGCCAAGCTCATGGGCGGCCCGCGGCCTGTTGGCGCTCGGCCTCGGCCAGGGCGTCCACCACCTCGCCCAAATCGCCGGCCAGGATGCGGTCCAGCTTGTAGAGGGTCAGGCCGATGCGGTGGTCGGAGACCCGGTTCTCCTTGAAGTTGTAGGTGCGTATCTTCTCCGACCGGCCCCCGCCGCCCACCTGCCCTCGGCGCTGCTCCGACAGCTCGTCTTGGCGGCGCTGCTGCTCGGCCTGGAGCAACCGGGCCCGCAGAACGGCCATCGCCTTGTTGCGGTTCTGGAGCTGGCTCTTCTCGTCCTGCATCGACACCACCAGGCCGGTGGGCTTGTGGGTGACGCGAACCGCGGAGTCGGTGGTGTTCACCGACTGGCCCCCCGGCCCCGACGACCGGTAAACGTCGACTTGGAGGTCTTTCTCGTCGATATGCACCTCCACCTCCTCGGCCTCGGGCAGAACAGAAACCGTGGCCGAGGATGTGTGGACCCGCCCCTGCGACTCGGTAACCGGCACACGCTGCACCCGGTGGGGACCGCCTTCGAACTTCATCTTGCTCCACACTTCATCGCCGCGCAGGATGAACACCACGTCGGTATAGCCACCCATATCGGAGCTCTGAGCGCTCAGCATCTCGAGCTTCCAGCGATGCTGTCCGGCGTAGGCCTGATACATGCCGAACAGATCGCGGGCGAAGAGGTTGGCCTCCTCGCCCCCCTCGGCGCCTTTGATCTCCACGATCACGTTCTTGCCGTCGTTGGGATCGCGCGGCGCCATCAAGTCGGCCAGCTCCGCTGCCAACTCTTCGGCTGCGGCCGAGGTAGCCTCGATCTCGGATTGCAGCAGTTCGCGCTCGGATGCGTCGGCATCGGCCAGCATCTCGACAGCGGCTTCTATATCCTCGCGGCGGGCCCGCAATTCCCGGACGCGGAGGGCTTTGGCCTCCAGTTCCTTGTAGCGGCGGGCCGCAGCGGTATAGGCGTCTTGGTCGGCCAGCATCTCCGGGTCGGCAAGCTGCTCTTCGAGCGAGGAGAACTCGGCTTCGATCTCCGTGTAGGCGGCGTTGTGCTCCACGGTCTCAAGCTACCGCCGCATTCGCCGACAGGCGGGATCGGATCGGCGGGATCGGGTTGTGGCGAGGCCCGACGGCGAGACGGCGCCGGTCAGGGCTGCTTGGGCGAGTTGGAGGAGCGCTTGCGCTGGCCGTAGCGGCGCTCGAAGCGCTCGACCCTGCCGGCGGTGTCCACGATCGTCATCTGGCCGGTGAAGAACGGGTGGCTGGCACTGGAGATCCCCACCTTGGCCAGGGGGTACTCGTTGCCGTCCTCCCACACCACCGTCTCGTTGGCGCTGATGGTGGAGCGGGTGAGAAAAGAGGTGCCCGCGGAGGTGTCCTGGAACACCACGAAGCGGTAGTCGGGATGGATATCGGGTTTCATCGGTCTCCTAGCATCACACCCCGACGGGGCCCTTTGCCACTTCCTCGAGGAATGCGGCGTTGTTGGGGAACGTGCGGAGGCGGTCCATGAGCAGCTCCAAACCGGCCGCCCCTCCTGCGTTGCCGTCGCTGGCGAGGCCGTTCAGCACCCGGCGAAGCTTCCACACCTGCTGAAGCTGGCGGCGCTCGAACAAGAGCTCCTCGTGGCGGGTGGAGGAAGCGTCCACATTGATGGACGGGTAGATGCGCCGCTCGGCGATGTGCCGGTCCAAGCGGAGCTCCATGTTGCCGGTGCCCTTGAACTCCTCGAAGATCACCTCGTCCATGCGGGAGCCGGTCTCCACCAAAGCGGTGGCCAAGATGGTCAGCGAGCCGCCCTCCTCCACGTTGCGGGCTGCGCCGAAGAACTTCTTGGGCGGGTACAGCGCCCCGGTGTCGATGCCGCCGGACATGATCCGGCCGGTGGTGGGCGCGGCCAGGTTGTAGGCCCTGGACAAGCGGGTGATGCCGTCGAGGATTATCACAACGTCTTCGCCCCGCTCCACAATGCGCTTGGCCCGCTCGATGGTCATCTCCGCCACATGGGTGTGCTCGTCGGCCGGGCGGTCGAAGGTGGACGCCGCCACTTCGCCCCGCAACAGCCAGCGCCGCATGTCGGTGACCTCCTCGGGCCGCTCGTCCACCAGAAGCACCAGCAGGTGTACCTCGGGGTTGTTCAGCTCGATCGACCGGGCTATTTCCTTCATGATCGTGGTCTTGCCCGCTTTGGGGGGCGACACGATAAGGCCGCGCTGTCCCTTGCCGATGGGAGACAGGAGGTCGATGATCCGACAGGTCATGTTGGCCGGGTCGTCGGCGCGCTCCAGACGGAGCCTCTCGTCGGGGAACAGCGGGGTGAGGTCCTCGAACTTGGGGCGCTGTTTCGCTGATTCGGGGGGCTGTCCGTTGACCGTGTCGATGTGCAGCAGCGCCGGGTTCTTCTCATTGCGGGTGGCCGGGCGACAGCCGCCGGAGATGTAGTCGCCCTTGCGGAGCCCGAATTGGCGAACCTGCTTCACCGACACATAGGCGTCTTCCTTGCTGGGCTGGAAGCCCTTGATCCGCAGGAACCCGTAGCCGTCGTCCCTCAAGTCGAGGTAGCCGGAGATGTCTATGGGATCACCTTCCCAGGGCTCCTCTGGGCGGTCTCGGTCGTTGCGCCCCCGGCGCCGCCGCCGGCGGTTGCCGAGCTCGGGCTGGTCGTCCTGCTGGCGGGGGCGGTCGTGGCGGTCCTGGTCTTGGCGAGGCCGACCCTGGCGATCCCGGTCCTGGCGGGGCCGGTCCCCGCGATGTCGATCCTCGCGAGGCCGATCCCCGCGGTCCTGGTCTTGGCGGTCCTGGTCGTGGCGGTCCTGGTCTTGGCGAGGCCGATCCCCGCGGTCTTCCTTGCCGGGTGCAGCGCGGTCTTCCGTTTGCTGAACCGCCGCATCGATCTCCATGCTTTGCTGAACAGGGGCTTCGGTGTTTGCTGGCCCCGAAGCCTCCTCCGCGGGAGCGGGCGCCGCGGGGAGGGGCACCGAGGGAACGGGAGCGGCGCCGTTCCCGCCCTTGCCCTCGCCGCCTTCATCGATGCCGGCCAGATCGAGGATCATGTCGACGATCTCGGCTTTGCGGGCTTTGGCTTCGGGGCGGCCCCCCATAGCCCTGGCAATGATCTGAAGCTGTGCGCGGTCTTTGCGCTGAAGTTTCGACCGAGATAGCTCAGTGGTCTCTACGCTCACGTTTCTCCCTTGAGATGCCACAAATTGGGCTGCGTTTGCCAATGCTCGGCTCGTCGCCCGCACAGCTCCCCGAAGGCCTGCAAGCGATCTTGCAGCCCCAACAGCAACCACGATACCCCAATCTTCGGCCAGTGGCAACATTGCCGATCTTGTGCTTGGGCGGTGTCCTGGTAATTCCGCGCAGCGGCTACGCGTTCTCAAGGGCTTCAAGCGCTTCTGTGGCAGCCCGCAGCGCCTCTTTCAGCTCGGCCAACTGGGCCAGCGCCGCTTTCATCTTGGCCAGAGCGCGGTCTGCTCTGAGCTTTGCGGCGTCCCTAGCAGTCTCCGCCTCCTTCAGGTCGGCTTCTTTCTTGGCCAGCCGATCGGCTTTTTGCGCAGCCTTGGCAGCAGCCTTATCGGCGCGAGCCTGTGCTGCTGTCCCTCCGTCGACTGCCTTTTGGGCCAGACGGTCGGAGTTCTCCACGGCCTTCTCATGGCTCGCGGCAACAGCGTCCCGCTTCTCCTCGGTCGATTCATATGCCTTCTGGGCCTTGCGGTAGCGCTCCACGAGCTTGTCGGCTCGGGCCTTCTTCTTCTCGGACTTCTCGGTCGCCTCCGCAACGCTTGCCCTGGCCTGGCTGACCTGCTCACGCGCTGCAAGCAAAGCAGCGCTCTCGCTCTCCTCGCCCGTGCC
Source organism: Candidatus Poriferisocius anaerobius (assembly GCA_028278785.1). GTDB lineage: Bacteria > Actinomycetota > Acidimicrobiia > Acidimicrobiales > Bin134 > Poriferisocius > Poriferisocius anaerobius. Next base: position 9,960 of record JAPYOG010000289.1, read on the forward strand.
GTCTTGATCTGTCTCGCCAGGGACCTCGGCGGTTTCCTCGGCGGAGTCGCTCAGCGGGTCTGCAATGCTCTCGGATTCGGGGGGTTCGGGCACAGATATGTCGAACGTTGCGCTGACATTGCCCAAGCGCAGGCGATTCCGGTCGTGCTGTCTGCCGCCGATGAGCGCGTAGCCGTCAACGCTCGCGCCTACCAGATCGATTTGGCCCACAGCCCGGCTTCCGGCCGGCACGGTGAGGCAGTAGGTCAGCGCGGGATCGCCGCCTTTCTTTGCGGCTCCCTGAGGCAGATGGCCGAAGATAACCCCCTGCTCGACCAACAGTGCGCCGGTGGCCGACAGGCCGGGGGGACTGGCGATAGACGTACCGGCCCACTCGACCACGACGTTGTGCAGATCCTCGCTGCTCCCGTTGACAGCCGACAGATCAACCTCGAGCTGGTGCGTAGCGCCGGGCACTGCTTTCTTGCATGACGCCGCCAGCTCTGCCTCCCGGGCCTGAGCTGTGACAAAGATGTTCTCGAGATCGGGATCTTGCGAGGCCGCAATGTAGAAGGAGCCGCTCAGGGGGACGTTGAAGGTTCCCCCGATGTACCGGAATCTGGCATTGCTCAAGGACCAAGTGGCGAGCCCGCCGGCCACCGAGGTCGGGCGGATGGATATGTGCGCCATTCCCTGTCCGCTGTACAGCTTCCATCCGCTCTGGAGATACCAGCCAGAGGAAGTGGCGCCC
>JAPYOG010000029.1 GCA_028278785.1 Candidatus Poriferisocius anaerobius
CGACGGGGCCGGCGTGGCGGTGTCCAAGGCAGCGGTATCGGTACACGAGGACGGCGGCACAGAAACCTACACGGTCGTGCTCGGCGCCGAGCCGACGCATGCGGTGACCGTGGCGGTCGCCTCCGGCGACACGCTGGCGGCCACGGTCGCGCCGAGGTCTTTGACCTTCCAGACCTCGGACTGGGACGAGCCCAAGACCGTCACGGTGACCGGGGTAGACGACGACGCGGACAACCCCGGCGACAAGCGCGATGTTGTAGTGACCCATGCCGTGTCGTCGTCGGATGCCGCCTACCAGTCGACGCCCGCAGCGCCGGTGTCGGTCACGGTGGTGGACGACGACGGCGCCGGGGTGAGCGTGTCCGAGGCAGCGGTGTCGGTCGGCGAGGACGGCACGACCGACACCTACACGGTCGTGCTCGGCTCGCGGCCCACCCACACCGTCACCGTGGCTGTGGCCGCGGGGACGGGGGCGACGGTGAACAAGTCCGGCGGGAACGCCGGCGCGGTGCAGACCCTCCAGTTCGCTCCAGCGGAGTGGAGCACCGCGCAGACCGTCACCGTCGCGGCGGTCGACGACACCGCCGACCAGGGCGCCGGGCGCAGCACGCGGATAACTCACACCGCCGCGTCATCGGACACCAGATACAACCAGGCGCCGGTTGCTCCGGTCACCGTCGCGATAGCCGACGACGATCCGCTGCCGGTGGCCACGCTGCATTTGGCTGCCCAGTCGGTGTCGGAGTCCGGCTCGCCCGTCGCGGTGACCGCCCGCCTGGACCGCCCGTCTGACCGGGCCGTCGTCCTCGCCGTCGCCTCCGCGGGCGCGGGCGCCGCCCTGTCGGACGACAAGACCCTCACCATCGCGGCGGGAGACACCACGAGCACCGGAACGGTCACCCTCGACCCGGCGGACGACGACATCGACAACGCCGACCGCACCGTCACCGTCACCGCCGATGCGTCAGGCGGCCACGGCGTCGCCGACCCCGCCGCTGTCTCGCTCACCGTCACCGACGACGAGGTGCCTTCAGCACAGTTCGCCCAGGCGGCTTACAGCGCCGGGGAAGCGTCGGTTTCGCGCTCGGTGGCGGTGGGGGTGGTGTTGTCGCCTGCGCCTGCGGCGGAGCTGGCGGTGGGCTACACGGTGGGAGGCGCCGCGACTTCGGCCGACGACTACACAGCTCTGTCGGGAACCGTCACCGTGGGAACGAACGGCATGGCGACAATCGCCGTCGCCGTCGCGGACGACGACATCGACGAGCCTCCCGAGAAGATCGAGCTGACGCTTTCTGCCGGGGAGGGCTACACCCTCGGAGCTACTGCCGAGACAGTGGTCACCATCGCCGACGACGACCCGACGGCTGTCACTCTGGCCCGCACTGACGGCGCAGCGGCGATCACAGAGAACTTGGGGACGGCGGAGTTGGAGGTGGCGCTGAGCCGTGCTCTGGCGGCAGGCGAGACGGTGGACGTGCCGCTGTCAATCAGCGGGGTGGCGGCCGAAGACTTCGCGCTGGCCCTCAAGGGCGGCACAGGGGTGAACGTCGGCGTGTCGCTGGCTGGAGCGGAGACCCTGATGCCCAAGGTCACGCTGCGCGGAGCGGGGGCGCAGACAGCGGTTCTGGCGTTCACCGCAATCCAGGACCGCATCGACGAGGGCACTTCTGAGACCGCCACGGTGATGCTGGGCGACTTGGCGGACTCGGGGTTGTCCACGAACGTGGGCGGCGGCGCCGAGCCCTCCGACGACGGCGACGACGACACGCCGGACAATACCGTCGAGATCGTGATCCAAGACGACGACCCGCTGCCCGTCGCCGCGCTGGTGTTGGGCTCGGCAAGCGTGTCCGAGTCCGGGTCGCCGGTGCCGGTAACCGCCCGGTTGGACCGCCCGTCGGATCAACCGGTGGCTCTGACGGTGTCGTTGTCGGGGACGGGCGCTGAGTTGTCCGCCTTGGTTCTCCTGACCATCGCGGCGGGCGCGACGGCCAGCAGTGGAGATGTAACCGTCATCCCGGTCGATGACGCTGTGGACAACGCAGACCGGAAGGTCAGGGTCACCGCCATGGCGACAGGAGGCCGCGGGGTCGCCGACCCCGCCCCGGTACAGCTCACAGTCACAGACGACGACGTGCCCGCCGCGGAGTTCGCCCAGGCGGCTTACAGCGCCGGGGAAGGGAAGAACCAGCGCTCTGTGTTGGTGCAGGTGCGGCTGTCGCCTGTTCCCATGGCGACAACGGTTGTGAGCTATACGGTGACAGGCGACGCGACAGCGGGCACCGACTACACGGCTCTGGTGGGCACGGTGACCGTGCCCATTTCTGGGTTGGCGATGATCCCGGTCATCGTGAGGGACGATGCAAACGACGAAAGTGCCGAGGAGATAGTGCTGACCTTGACCAGCGGGACGGGCTACACCGTCGGCACCATAGCTGTGACGACGATCACCATCGCGGATAACGACGCGTCCGCGTTGGTGGTCGCAGAGTCGTCCAATGTAGTGGTCTCTGAGAACTCGGGAACCGACACATTCACAGTGGCGCTGGCGACGCGTCCGACCCATGCAGTGACCGTGGCGGTCGCCTCGAGCAACACGTTGGCGGCGACGGTTCGACCGACTTCTCTAGTGTTCCAGCCCTCAGCCTGGAGCACGCCGAAGACGGTGACCGTCACCGGGGTGAACGATTCTGTCGACAATCCGGGAAATGAGCGGACACCGTCGGTAACGCTCAACCCGTCGTCTACAGACCCAAAGTACAACGCACTGGACTCGGTGGCCGTACAGGTGGTTGTGACCGACGATGATGACGGAGGTGTTGCAGAGGCAAGAGATGTGATCCCACGGGTGCAAGCCCGAGTGCTGAGAGATAGGTCACAGACGCTCGTGTTGGATCAGAACTCGCGGATCGTGATCCCGTTCGACGCTGCAATGCAGTACAGGCTTAAATCATCAGTTAGCCATGAAATGCTGTCGACACGTGTGTTGCGTGATGTGGCGACGAAGGTCAAGGCGGATGTGATGGAGGTGACCGGTTTAGATCTAAGTATTGTGGTAGGCCCAGAAGGTAACCAGGATCCCTCGCGCAGCTCGGATATATTGCTCGATTTGTACGACGTTCCACCCAGCGATTTAGGTACTGAAGGTTATTTCCTGAATATAACCGATAGAGTGTTGATAAGAGCAAATAGTTCGACAGGAGTGTTTTGGGGTAGTCGTACACTGCTGCAACTTCTTCGTCAGTCCAACGGCAACAGAACACTGGAGCGCCAGGCAATACGAGATTGGCCAGATGAGCAGATGCGAATGGTCTATATAGATGCGGGAAGGAAGTATTTTAGTATAGACTATATATTAGATCTTTTGAGATACATGTCCTACATGAAGATGAATAGTTTTATGCTGCACTTCTCTGAAGCCGAAGGGTTTAGATTATATTCCCCAGCTGCAGACTATGTTGGCCTGACCGTTGACAGTGTAGCATACTCACAGGCTGAAATAAGAAGGATTGATGATTTCGCAAAGGAACATCACATTACACTAATTCCAGGATGGGATTTCCCAGGCCATGCCACTGCTATATCCGATCATTTTGATATCGGTTTCGGAGACCCTCGTAGCGATCTTACGGATCCTGAGCGTTGCAGTGAGAACACAACACATGGGCATACGACATCGAATTGGGTGATCGACATGACCTCACCGACAGCGAGGTCAAGAGTTCATGAGATGCTTAAAAGGTTCACTCCGTGGTTCAGTGGGCCATATGTGCATCTTGGTGCTGATGAGGTACCCTCACAGTTAAAGGATTGTGGTCGAGTGCGAACATACTTAAAGAGCAGGAGCGATATCTTTAATCTAGGCGATTTAATGCTCTGGTTCATCAACGATATGAATAAGGTGGTTAAACAATTTGGTAAGAAATCAATGGTCTACAACGGTTTCGAGCACTTAGGTGCGCGTGAGCAAGGTTTGGATCGTGATATCATTATTACTGCATGGGAAAGCTCGGCGCTACGAAGAGAAGGTAATGTACCCTACGAGATTGTCAATAATGTCTTCACCCAAGGGCTCTATCTGACTCCAAATATTGTTCATAACTTGTGGTTGGATCCAAAGCACTTGTACAAGAATTGGAATCCGGCAGCAACTTCACACAGGGGAGTCAAACAATTAGGTATTGCGATAGGTATGTGGGCCGATGCGAACTTCTGGGCAGCAGACGAAATGTTCGAGCGGCATTTGGAGCGAGGGCGAGCAGCGTCAGCGGACCGTATGTGGAACCACGAAAGACCTGGCGATACTGTCAATAATTTCTACCAGCGGCTCGCGAGAGTTGGAGGGCCACCGGGCTTTGTGGGATTTCAACCACGGACCCGTGTTGATGACGGTAAGCCTTCGCTTCACTATACGTTCGATAAAACCACCACTTGGCCTGCCGGTTACCATGATGCATCTCGACCAGGCACAATCAGTAGGCTGGAGGAAAAGATACAGAATTTGCACGGCGTGACAGGCCATTGGGGTAACATAAGTGTACATGAGGAGGCTATTGAGGGTGAATCATGGGGATTGCATGACGACAAGGCAGTTGTCCAATATGGTAGAGTAAGTATTGATCCGCCGTGGACCGTATCGGTGTGGGTGAAGCGAATCGCGCACCGGAAGAATGCACGTATTTTCTCGGCCCGAGACCCGATTACAGGTGAGTGTAGTTATGTCCATATAGAGCATGACCACCAGAGGGTCGCGCTTACAGATCTGTCTGGTAAGAACTATCAATTCAACTATAGTATCCCGATAAACACTTGGACGCATCTTGTTCTGGTTGCCGACAGCAGTTCCACGGAGCTTTATGTGAATGGCGCATTCTTGGGCAGGGAGTCGGTGTCAATGGCGCTTCCTCTGGAGAGTATCGGCACCATATGTGGTACGAAGAAGGAGGTGGCTCCCAGAGCACTGCTGGACGAGATGAAGATCTATGACGAGGCGCTGAACTCTACACAAGTAGCAGGTCTGTACACAACATATTGCACTGCCAAACTGCTGCATCATTGGACATTCGACGAGACCTCGGGTAGGACTGCTGCCAACGCTGGGTCATCCGGCGCATCTGGCGATGTTACTGGTGCGACCTGGGTGTCAGGCGGACAAATTGGCAGGGCGTTGAGCTTCGACGGCTCAGGAGATTTCGTACACATTGGCGCATCCACTATTTTCCCTGGTGTGCCGCGATGCCGCGATGCTTGGACCGCGGCACTGTGGGTGAAGCGGACTGGCGACACGTCCGAATCAGTCCTGTTTGACACGCTTGATGGTCCGAGCGGAGGCACCGGGTGGAGGGTGAAACTGGAGCAGTACAACAACACCCGCGAGGTTGGAGTCTCCAAGAGGCATGTGGGCGACTTCAGGTTCGGATACACAACGCCGTTGAACCAGTGGGTGCATCTGGTTTTGGTGGGCACGACTCGTGGGACGCGCCTGTACGTCAACGGTGTTTTACACGAACAGATGATTTCGCAGGTGGTCGACCTGCCAGTGCATAGAATCGGCCATGGAGTCTCCGGAGTCCTAGATGATGTGCGCATCTACCGTGGTGAGCTGTCGCAAGCAGAGATCACCGCGCTCGCCACCCCGACGTCCTCGCTCGTGGACAGCAGCGCGGCGAAGGGCTTGAGCGACGAAGGCGATGCAGATCCCGAGGATCGTCCCGAGCGCTATGTGGTTGATCCTGAGGTTGTGGCGAGTGTGCAGGCCCTGGCCGCGCAGGTTCACCACGGTGAGGCGCATGTGAACCGCTGGGAGCGTGTGCTTGTGGCGTTCGGCCTGCTCGATGGGGAAGCGGTTGCCGGGGGTGCTATGACGGCCGCTGAGGCCGAGCTTATGGCCGGGATCCACAGCAGCCCGACCTGGCGTCTGGTGGCTATCGAGCTCGCTGCGCTGGAAGCCGCCCGAAAAGAGGAGCAGGACGAGACGTATCCCTAGGAGGCGTGGCCCCGGCCCCCCTCCCCCATCGGCGCGAATACGCATATTTGTGATCGAATATTACTCTATTTTTGTCAATTTATGATTGATTGGGCTTGACTAGTGAGATAAACAGCCGTATTGTGTGAGCGATGGGGACAAGTAAGGCCGGGCAGGAGATCAATTCGCAGCCAGGCGTGTGGACCAATCACATGGTCGCCGAGCTGGCGCAGCAGCTACCGAGAAGCGGCTGCTTGGTCGGGGCGATAGGGTGCGGCACATCGCTCTACGTGGCTCAGAGCTATGCGAGCTGGAGAGAGTCCCAGGGCCACGGTCAAACTGATGCGTATCCCGCGTCGCTGGCGCCGCGGCGGGAATGGGATTGCCTGATCGCCATATCGCGGTCGGGGACCACTACGGAGGTTCTGGACGCGCTGAGGCGTTCCCGTGCCGCCGCCAAAATCGCCATCACAGCCGGCCAGGAAGGTCCGCTGGCGTCGGTCGTCGACGAGATGCTGGTCCTGCCGTTTGCCGACGAGGAGTCTGTGGTGCAGACCAGGTTCGCCACCACGGCTTTGATCACGCTGCTTACCAGTGTGGGCTACAACGTCCAAGCCGCAGTCGCGGACACGGCCGCCGGCGCCGGGGCTGATCTGGACAGGCGCGTCTGGCAAAGTGCTCGCCAGTTCGTGTTCGTGGGTGTCGGTTGGACATTCGGCATCGCCAACGAGGCCGCGCTCAAGCTGCGTGAGATGGCGGGCCATTGGAGCGAGTCGTACCCCGCTATGGAATACCGCCACGGTCCTATCTCGGCAACCGACAGCGCCACGGTTCTGTGGGGATTCGGTCCGAGGGATGAAGCCCTCGTTGCCAGTGCTCGCGCCGCCGGTGCCTTTGTGCATTGGCCGGAGTGCGATCCGGTCGCTTCCTTGGTCTCGGTGCAGCGCCTGGGCATCGCCCTAGCCGACCAGCGCGGCTACGACGCGGATGCGCCAAGGCATCTGACCCGTTCGGTAGTTCTTGCCAGCTCCAATGAGTCATGAGGATCTGTCCATGCACTTGAGGCACGCACCCGATAACCAAACCCGATAAGGAGAAAATACTATGCACAAACGAGAAAGAAACCGTTCACGCTGGTTGGCGCTTATGGCTGCCCTGCTGACATTGGCGCTTGTTGCCGCCGCCTGCGGCAATGACGACGACCAAGATGCCAGTTCGGTGGCGCCTGCGACCTCAACCCCGCAAAGTGGCGACGGCCAAGACGTCGCGGACACTGCCGACGGCGACGGCCAAGACAGCACGGACACTGGCGACGGCCAAGACAGCTCCGACACTGGCGACGGCCAAGACAGCTCCGACACCACCGCAGTCCAGCCGGATGAGGAAGAGGATGGAACCCTGCGTTACTTCTCCATGTGGAACGAAGGCGAACCACAGCAGGAGGTGCTCCAGGAAATCATCGACTCCTATGAAGCCGACACGGGCGTCGACGTGGATGTGCTGTGGGCCGGCCGGGAAGTCCTGACGAGTGTCCGGGCAGCACTGTCGGCGGGAGACCCTGTCGATTTGATCGGCTTTGAGGCTGAGCCGTTGGCTGGGGCTCTAGTGAACACGGGGGAGACCAGGTCGCTCGCGAGTTTGCTGGATCAACAGATCCCGGGAGAAAATGTAACCGTGGGCGATGTGATCCCATCGTCGTTTCTAGACATCTATGCTGTCGGCGGTGAGCCGCACATCATGCCGTACATATTGAACTCGTCTGGCATTCACTATGACGGGCGCCGTCTGGCAGAGTTTGGCATTGAACGTCCGGAGACATGGGATGAGTTCATCGCAGCCAGTCTTGCGGCTGGCGAGAATGCAGTGCAGCACGACGGTCTCATCAACTTCTACAACGCCTACTGGCTTTACTGGCTGATTGTCCGCCATGGAGGTCCAGGCGCGTTCAACGCGGCAGCGTCGGATCCGACCGGCGAGGCGTGGCGTTCCGACGCAATCGCCGCCGCAGTCGAAGATCTCGTCGAACTCGTTGAATCCGGCGTTCTGGCCGATGGCTACGAAGGCAGCAACTGGCCGATTGCCCAGCAAGAATGGGCAAATGGCAACGGTACCTTCAACATCAATGGCACCTGGTTGGCATCGGAGACCGCGAGTTACTCAAGCGAGGGTTTCGAGTACCGTCTTCTGCCCTTCCCCACTACCGAGGGAGGCTTCGAGTCTGCTGAGGTCTACCAGATCGGATGGGTTGTGCCCAATGCGGCAGATTCACCCAGCGCTGCACAGGATTTCATCGCCTATGCGCTCAATAGCGACCGCCTCGCCGGAATGGTTGATGTGGCCAAGAACCTGGTGCCGCGCAGCGACATCGGCGTACCCCCCGAGTTGCAGGACGCAGTGGACATGCTGGCATCGAGCCCTGCTGGACACCGCCCCTACGACGGTGTGCAGGGCGACTATCCAGAGCTGTGGATAGAGTTCATGCTTCTTGATGATCAACTCTTCTTCGGCCAGATCAGTGGTGCGGAGTTCATAAATCGTATGGCTGACAAGACAGCCGAGTATTGGGCTAGCCAGTAGGATCTTGAAGGCACTGGTCCTTTGAACGATGCATGGAGCGGTGAGGGTGTCTCGCATGAAAGATGTTTCCCCTCCGCATCTAAGACACAATGGTCGGCGTGCAAGCGCCTTCATCGCTCCTGCATTAGCAATATATCTGACTATCATCATGGCTCCGACGGTGGCCACGGTGTGGATCAGCTTCACCGAATGGCGGGGTATAGGTGACAGCCCTGAGTTTGTTGGGCTAGATAATTACCGTCATCTGCTCAGGAGCGATACTTTCTGGGGTTCGTTCAACCGAACGATGGCAATCCTTGTCGCTGGTGGTTTGGCAGTATTCTTCTTTTCATTTTTGTTCACTATGCTCCTGCGGGAGATGCGTGCGAAGAAGTTTATTCGTGCAGTACTGTTTTTCCCGAACATCGTTCCACCGGTAGCTCTTGCTATCGCTTGGGGAGTGTTGTTAGCTCCTCGGAATGGCCTACTTAATGGATTTCTCGAAACAGTAGGGCTTGATTTTGCCACAAGAACTTGGCTGGCACCCGATCTAATCTTCCGTTCCGTTATTGCGGGTTTGGTATGGATATACACCGGATTCTTCATTACCATCATAATGGCAGGGGTTGATCGTATTCCCAAGCACTTTTATGAGGCTGCTGATCTCGAAGGGGCGACACCCCGTCAAAAGCTATTCAAAGTAACACTTCCACTTACCTGGGATGTTCTGAGTGTGGCAGCAGTGCTGTGGGTTATAACTGCCATCAAAACCTTTGAGTTCATCTATGCTTTTGGCGGATCAGGCACCGATCCATCAATATCCACATGGACATTGCCGGTGCAGGTCTACGCCGTGGCTCTTGGTAATCGAAGCCCTATATTTGCTCTAGGGCAAGGCAGCGCTATTGCAACAGTGATGGTCGTTCTGGTAGGAGTTCTAGTTATCTTGATTCGACGGATTATGCGTCGAAAGGTGGTAGAATTCTAATGCAGACTATTGTGCGATTGAGTTTGTCGCAACGCATTGGACGACTGTTCGGCCGGTTGACTGGCCGTTTGTTTGTGTGGGTATGGGTGTTTTTTAGTTTAGCTATGTTGGCTTGGCTAATTCTAGCGGCTTTCAAGCGTAACAATACTGTATTCAGAAATCTATGGGCGCTTCCCGATAGCAATGAAGCTCATAATTTTCAAGACGCTTGGGATTTGCTCAATTTGACCCGCACGACCCTTAACAGCATTCTGACCGTTGGCGGCGGGACCGCGCTAACAATGGCGGTTGCTGCTCCCGCTGCTTATGCTTTGACCAGGATGGGCTTTCGCGGTGCAAGTCCTTTGACTAGCTTGTTTGCACTTGGCATTGGCGTGCCTGTACACGCCATCATTATACCTTTATTTGTTGGCTTATCCGAAGTCAATCTCACAAACAATCTTTGGGGTTTGACTCTGGCCTACATGGGTGTCTCAATTCCCTTTGCAGTCTTTCTGATGACGGGTTTCTTCCGGTCGCTTCCGAGTGAGTTGGAGGAAGCTGCGGTGATGGAAGGAGCAGGCCCCCTGCGCGTCTTCTCCGTTATGCTGCCTCTAGTCAGGCCGGGGATGGTGGCATCATCATTGATTGTAGCGGTTGGATTATGGAACGAGTTTTTGCTGGCCCTAGTGCTCACATACGACGAAAGCAAACGAACCATAGGGGTTGGGTTGCTGAACACATTTGGGGCTATGCGCTACACCTCTAACTGGGTTGGACTATTTGCAAGCGTGGTGATTATGCTTACACCATTGATCATCCTTTACACATGGATGTCGCGGCGGATCATCGAAGGATTGACCGTCGGGGCAACGAAGTAGGAACCATGGCATCGATTTCACTGCATGCAGTAACCAAGCGCTTTCTTGATGATGGCCCAGCAGTGTTGTCTGGGGTTGATCTTGAGATAGCTGACGGCGAGTTCATTGTCCTGGTCGGCCCCAGCGGCTGCGGCAAGACGACATTGCTTCGGATCGTTGCCGGTCTGGAGACCGCCACCAGCGGTGAGTTGTTGATAGGCGGGTCTGATATGTCCCATCTTCCCGCCGGCGATCGCAACATTGCCATGGTGTTCCAGAACTACGCCTTGTTCCCCCATCTCACCGTGGCCGAGAACATCGGCTTCGGATTGAAGATTCGTGGGATGCCCAAAGCGGAACGGCGCTCAATGGTCGAAGAGGTTGCGTCGCTTCTCGGTTTGGCCCCCTATCTGGAGCGCCGGCCTGGCGAGCTCTCTGGAGGCCAGCGGCAGCGGGTTGCCATGGGCCGGGCCATCGTCCGCCGGCCTGCCGCCTTTTTGATGGATGAGCCGCTTTCCAATCTCGACGCGAAGCTCCGCGTGGAGATGAGGGCGGAGATATCGCGGATGCAGCGCAGGCTCAACGCCACCACCATCTATGTCACCCACGACCAGACAGAGGCCATGACCATGGGCGACAGGGTGGTCGTGCTCAACAGAGGCGTCGTCCAGCAGATCGCGCCTCCGGCTGAGCTTTATCAGTCTCCAGCGAATGCGTTCGTGGCTCAATTCATCGGCGCGCCCACGATGAACATGCTCGCAGGGTCGGTCTCCGGGGGCCGACTCGCGGTCGGTGCTGCCGACATCCCATTGCCCGACCGGTTCGAGGCGTGCAGCGGCCCTGTTCTGGTGGGAGCACGGCCAGAGCACATCGGTGTGGCTGATCCGGGTGAGGGGCACTTCAAGGGCCGGGTTGCCCTGGTGGAGCACCTGGGCAAGGAAGTCCAGGTCCACTTCGAGATAGGCCCCGTCGGCGACGAAGACTCCTATGTGCTTGTCGCCACCCTGGATCCCGGCGAAGTCCCGAGCGAAGGCTCGAAGGCATCCATCGTGTTGGATGTGGACCATATATATCTGTTCGACCGGGACTCCGGCTCGAGGCTTCCCGCTCCCTGAGGCACAGGGCCTCGCCAGGGTGCTCTCGGCGGGGCGGTTCGCAAAGCTGGATCAACTCCGCCAGTTGGCTCTAACATCTGCCAGGCGCCCACCGATCACAAAGGGGAAAATCGTGTCGAGTTCTGGTTCGATCCTTGGCAACGCCGTCTTTCGCCGTGAGGATCCGGGGCTGTTGACCGGTGCGGAGCGCTACTACGACGACTTCAGCCCCGAGGGTACTGCCTACGTCACGTTTGTGCGCTCGCCCGTGGCCCACGCTGCAATCGAGTCGGTGGACACCAGCGATGCCGAGGCCATGGACGGGGTGCTGGCGGTGTACACCGGCCAGAGCATCGGGCTGCCGGCCACTGCCGGGTTCTCGATGCTCCCGGTGTTCGAGCGCCCCCAGATCGCCGCCGAGCGGGTGCTGTTCGTGGGCGACATCGTGGCCGCGGTGGTCACCGAGACCCGTGAGCAGGGCATGGACGCCGCTGAGGCCGTGTTTGTGGACTACAGCCCGCTGCCGGCCAACGCCGACCCCGAACACTCCCTGGCCGAGGGCGCCGAGGTGCTCTGGCCCCAGAACGAGGGGGGCAATCTGGCCTTCCACACCGAGCTGGGCGAAGACGACGGGCTGGGCCAGGCCGCCCATGTGGCCGAGGTGAGGATGGACAGCCAGCGGCTGGCCGCGGTGCCCATGGAGCCCAACGGGATCCTGGTGGCGCCCGGCACACCCGAAGGCGGCATGACGGTGACCCTCCCCAGCCAGGCGCCCATTGCCCTCAAGGACGAGTTTTCCGGCCTTTTCGGCCTCGACGGCGACAGCGTGCGGGTGATTGCCCCCGCGGTGGGCGGCGGCTTCGGCGCCAAAGCCGGCATGTATCCCGAGTATCTGGTGGCGGCCAAGGCCGCCTTGGAGCTGGGCCGCCCGATCAAGTGGACCGAGACGCGCTCTGAGGACATGGTGTCGCTGGTGCATGGCCGGGGCTACATTTTCACCGCCAAGATGGGGTTCGACAGCGACGGCGGCATCACGGGTTTGAACCTGCACTGCTTGGCCGATGCCGGGGCGTATCCGGCCGTCGGCAGCTTCTTGCCCATGCTCACCCAGACGATGGCGCAGGGCGTCTACCGGATTCCCAAGATCAAGTTCTGCGGCGACGCGGTGGCCACCAACACCACCCAGGTAGGGGCCTACCGGGGCGCAGGCCGTCCTGAGGCCACCCAGGTCCTGGAGCGGGTGCTCGACGTGGGCGCCGGCGAGCTGGGCATCGACCCCGCGGAGATCAGGCGGCGCAACTTCATCGGCGCCCACCAGTTCCCCTATGACACCAAGACCGGAGTCCAGTACGACTCCGGGGAGTATGAGAAGGCGCTGGACGCCGCCCTGGCCGCCTCGGGCTATGCAGACCTGCGGGCCGAGCAGACCGCGCGGCGGGAGTCGGGGGATTCCAAGCTGCTGGGCATCGGGGTTTGCTCGTACGTTGAGATCACCGCCCCTCTCGGGCTGCACAGGGAATATGGCCGGGTGGACGTGCTGAGCGACGGCACCGCGGAGGTGCGGGTGGGCACCAGCTCCCACGGCCAGGGCCATGAGACCGCCTTCTCGATGATCGTCCACGACCTGTTGGGCGTGCCCATGGAGAGCGTCAAGCTGATCCAGTCGGATACCGACGAGATCCCCCGGGGCGCGGGCACCATGGGCTCCCGCTCGCTCCAGATCGCGGGCAGTGCCGTGTACAACGCCAGCCAGGAGGTGCTGGCCCAGGCCAGGGAGTTGGCCGCCCAGCAGCTTGAGGCCAGCGTCGACGACATCGTGGTGGGCGAGGGCGGCCTCCACGTGGCCGGCGTTCCCGCCCAGTCGGCGTCGTGGGCCGATCTGGCCTCGGCCGCCGAGGGCGGGGTCATCGCCTGCGAGCTGGACTTCGACCAGGGCGGCGCCAGCTTTCCGTTCGGATCACATGTGGCCGTGGTCGAGGTTGATGCCGAGACCGGTGCTGTGGCGCTGCTGCGCCACATCGCGGTGGACGACTGCGGCACCATCTTGAATCCGCTGCTAGTGGCGGGACAGCAGCACGGCGGCGTGGCCCAAGGCGCCGCTCAGGCGCTGTTCGAATGGGTGCAATACGACAATGAGGCCAATCCCCGCACCGCCAGCCTCACCGACTATCTCATGCCCTCAGCAGCCGAGCTGCCCAGCTTCGAGGTGAGCAACACCGAGACCCCCAGCCCGCTCAACCCGCTGGGCGCCAAGGGCATCGGCGAGTCGGGCACCATCGGCTCCACCCCCGCCGTCCACAACGCGGTGATCGACGCCGTCTCCCACCTGGGCGTGACCCACATCGACATGCCCACCACCCCCGAGCGCATCTGGCAAGCCCTCGCCGCGGTCGTCTAGCAGCACATCCGGGCGAGGCCGCCTCAATGCGAATAACCGGGTCGAGTCGCTGCACAAGTGTATTTCGTTTTGTGGTACACTATGGCTATGGCTCATGCGGTTTCGGTTCGGCTTGACGAGGAGGCCGTTGGGGCTCTGAATCGGCTCGTTTCCACTGGGCTGTCCCAGTCGGAAGCAGTCCGGAGCGCCTTGATCGGAGCGGCAAATCGTCTGTACGACATGGACTCTCTGGTGGCTGAGGCGAAAGCGCTTGAGGCCGACGAAGCAGACCGGGCGGAGATGCTCGCTGTTGCAGAGTTGATGGAGAGCCTGCGTGCAGAGAGGTGATGTCTTTCGACTCCGCCTCCCCACAGGCACCGGTCACGAGCAGCAAAGTGAGAGATTCGGTGTGGTTTTGCAATCCGATGCCCTGCTGCCTCGCTCGGTAGTTTTGGTTGCACCGACCTCGGCTAGCGTTCGGCCTGCGTCGTTTCGTCCCGACGTGCGGGTGGACGGATCATTCACAAAGGTGTTGGTTGAGCAGGTTGGTGCGGTTGACTCGGGCCGGTTGGGCGATCTAGTCGGACGGCTCACCCCTGAGGAGCAGTGGGGCGTGGACGCAGCCTTGATGGTTGTCTTGGGCCTGCAATAGCCGCCCGGTGGAGTTCGCCGTGGGATGGGCAAGGGCGAGATCAACAAGCAGCCGCCTGCGCCGCCCCCTGACCACTGGCGGATTCAATAGGGAGCTTGTGGCACCAGACACTTCCGTGGCCGTTCCGAGAGGGTGTCCATGCTCATGCGTGGTTTTGAACATGTAAATGCTAGAATATGTGCATGAGGACGACGGTAGAGTTTGAGGAAGATACTGCCAAGGCGTTGGCCGAGGTACGCCGGGAGACTGGCATGGGGGTGTCGGAGGCGGTCAACCACCTGGTTCGCCGCGGGCTGCTGGTTGAGGTGGAGTGTGCGCCGTTCGTGCAGCGGACCTATTCGCTGGGGCTGCGGATCGATGTGAGCAACGTGGCCGACGCCGTCGACCTCCTCGAAGGCCCAGAGGCCCGGTGACCGCCGGTGCTGGTCGACGCCAATGTCTTGCTCTATGCCGTTGATGAGGACAGCCCGTTCCATTCGGCATCGAGGGACTGGTTGGAGGGGGCGTTGAACGGACCGAGGCGGGTGGCGCTGCCTTGGCAGTCGTTGACTGGTTTCCTGCGAATCGTCACCAACCCTCGGGCCATGGCCAATCCCATGGCGCCTGGCGACGCTTGGACCACCGTCGAATCGTGGCTGGATGCCCGACACTCGTGGGTGCCCCAGCCTGGTCCAGGGCACCGGGAGATCCTGGGTCGGCTGGTGCGCGATTTGCATCTAGGCGCCAACCTCATCCCCGATGCCGTGCTTGCTGCCCTCTGCGTCGAGCACGGACTCTCTATCGTCTCGGCCGATTCGGACTTCGCCCGCTTCACAGAGCTGGAATGGGTAAACCCCGTGGCTGACGCCAATTTGAGATAGCGGGGAGAGGTATAAGCAACCTCGTTTAGCCCATGGACAGGCGTGCAAGCCAAACCCTTGCCCAGTGTCCTGAGTGGTTCATTTGTCGCATATTTGTGTGGCCGCGGTCGTGTAGTGGTTGCTGTCCTGTGGTGTGGGCGTAGGCGGAGTGGCTTGGGCTTGGGCGGGGTGGTGTGGGCATGGCCGGTGTGTCAGTTTCGGAGTATGGGGTTGAGG
>JAPYOG010000290.1 GCA_028278785.1 Candidatus Poriferisocius anaerobius
GATCAAGACCGGCGCCGGGATGATGACCATGAAGTACGACATGAGCGGGGGAGCGGCGGTGCTGGGCGTGATGTCGGCCATCGCCGCGGTGGCGCCTCCGGTGGAGGTCACCGCTTATGTGCCCATGACCGACAACATGCTGGGGGGCGACGCCACCCGGCCCGGTGACGTGCTGACGATTGCCAACGGCAAGACGGTGGAGGTGCTCAACACCGACGCCGAGGGCCGCCTGGTGCTGGCCGACGCCCTGTCGCTGGCCTGTCGGGCCGAACCCGATGCCATAGTCGATCTGGCCACCCTCACTGGGGCGTGCGCGGTGGCGCTGGGCCCCAAGGTGGCCGGGCTCATGGGCAACAACGAGGCGTGGGCGGACCAGCTTGCCGACGCAGCCCAGCGCACCGGCGAGCGGGTCTGGCGCCTGCCCCTGCCCGACGACTACAGGGCCCAGCTCGACTCGCCGGTGGCCGACATGAAGAACATCGGCGGCCCCCATGCAGGCGCGCTGACCGCGGGGCTGTTCTTGTCCAATTTCGTGGCCGAGCACATCCCCTGGGCACACCTGGACATCGCCGGCCCCGCGTTCACCGACTCCGAGGAGGGCGAGACCGCCAAGGGAGGCACCGGCTTCGGCGTGCGGATGCTCTTGGACGCGCTGGTCAACTTCGAGCCGCCCGCAGATGCCTCGAAGGACGACTGAGCCACAAGAACACTCCGCAGGCTCCGCCCACCACGAATACGAGGAACGGGGCCAACACCCATTGGCGGGCGCCGAACAGCTTGTCGATGGCCTCGACCGGCCAGGCAGCGGCCAGCAGGCCGATCACCACGGCCAGGACGTTCAGCGTCACATGGCGTGGCGTGGCGGGCATCTCGACTCGGCCGAAGCATCCGCAGGGTTCCGCCGATCCCGACCGGACCATTGCTGCGGCCACCACGGTGAACCCGGCATAGAGCGTGGCGAGGGCAGTGGCGGGAACGATGCCGCCCACGATGAAGGCGCATACTGCCACCATGAGTTCAACCACCCCCAGGAGCCGCACGGCCCACGGCCGGTGATAGAGATGAAGCCGGGCGAGCGCGGCCGACGCCGATTCGGGGGCAACCGTCTTTGAGGCGCCCGCAGCCCCCAACAGGACCGCGGCAATCAGATAGACCGCGGCCGCATACTCCATGGGCTATCTCGTGAAGCGGCGCAGGGCGTGCCTATGGGTGAGCACCCCTTGGGGGCAGCCGCCCGGGGTGATCCAGTTCCGGATGTTCCAGCACAGGCTCCAAGAAGCCCTCAGTCCGTTGTCCACGGTGTATGTCTAGCGCGCTCCCACCCCGGCTGCGGGTTCGGCAAGCGAGCAGTAGGACGCGTGGGAGCGTTGGAGGTGCGTCGGCAGCCGTCGGAGCTGGGCGTGGTTCAGCGGGGGAAGCCGGCGCCGAACCGCATAGCCGGAGTGTCCTTCAGCGGCAAGGCGGAACATCACCAGCCGGTGCAGGGTTTTGTGGATGCCGCCGCTGTTTCCCGATTTGGGGCTGATGCCGAGCTGGAGGGAGGCATCGGCCACGGGCAGCTCGAACCCCTCGGGAGAGCTGTCGAACTCGTCGGCGACGTAGCGCATGAGCCATGCGGCGGTGGGGCCGATGACCCCCAGCCAAAACCGCTCCACATACTGTGATCGGGGGTCGTGTCCGCTCTGTTCGGTGATCAAATCACACCAGGGTTCAATCCACAGCGAAGAAGGCAGCAAGAGGGATGTCATGGGAGGATCGTTTCTGCCGGCAGTTGCCGGCGATATGCTGAGGGGAAGATTTCAATGTGTTCTAGTCATGTTCATGTGCTTTGTCAATAGGATTTCGGCTGTGGGCGTCTTGGGGTTGGTGAAATCGGACTAACTCGGTAGGATTTATGGGGAATACATTCCCCATGAGACCCCAGCATTGTCGAGGTGACCGCTGCCATGCCGACGTTCAGAGAGCTGCTCAGGCAAGCCAAAGCTGAGATCCGAGAGACCGATCCGGCCGGCGCCCACGCCATGCTGGCCGCGGGGGCGGTGCTTTTGGACGTGCGAGAGCCAGACGAGTTCGAGCAGGGGGCGGTTCCCGGAACGGCACACATTCCCCGCGGCAACCTCGAGGCCAATGTGGAGACCCGCCTGCCCGACAAGGGCGCCCCGGTGGTGGTCATGTGCGCGGGCGGGGTGCGCTCGGCGTTTGCCGCCAAGACCCTCCAGGACATGGGCTATCGCGACGTGGTGTCCATGGACGGCGGTTTCAACCGCTGGAAGGACGAGGGCCGGGACTGGTCTCTGCCGGCCATGCTCGGCCCGGAGCAGCGCAATCGCTACCACCGCCACCTGCTGTTGCCCGAGGTGGGGGAGGAGGGCCAGCTCAGGCTTTTGGAGGCCAGGGTTCTGTGCTTGGGCGCCGGCGGGCTGGGCTCTCCCGCGGCCCTGTATCTTGCCGCCGCGGGAGTGGGCACCATCGGCATCGTGGACATGGACGCGGTGGACGCCTCCAACCTCCAGCGCCAGATTCTCCACAACTTCGACCGGGTGGGCGAGCGCAAGGTCGACTCGGCCAAGAAGACGCTCAATGCCCTGAACCCGGATGTGAACGTGGTGGCCTACGACGTGCGGCTGGGCGCCGACAACATCGTCGACATCATCAAGGACTACGACGTGATCGTGGACGGGGCCGACAACTTCCCGGTGCGCTACATGCTCAACGACGCCTCGGTGAAACTGGGCATACCCGTTGTCCATGGATCGATCTTCCGATTCGAGGGCCAGGTCACGGTGTTCGATCCCCGCAACGGCCCAACCTACCGCGACATGATCCCCGAGCCGCCTCCCGCCGAGATGGCCCCGAGCTGCGCGGAAGCCGGAGTGCTCGGAGTGCTCCCCGGCATAGTGGGCTCGATCCAGGCGCTGGAGGCCATCAAGCTCATCCTGGGCCACGGCAACACGCTGGTGGGACGGCTGCTGGCCTTTGACGCCAGCGAGATGTCGTTCCGGGAGTACAAGCTGCGGCCCGATCCCGACCAGCCCGTCACCTGGGAGAACCGCGACAAGATCCAAGTCGTCGAGCTCGACGGCCTCTGCGCCCCCGCCCCGGTCGCCTAGCCCCCGGTGTCCTCGGGCTGGGCGACCTCCTCCTGGGCCTCGAGTTCTCGGCGCAGCAGCGCCACCTCCTCCATGAGTATCTGGATTCGCTGCTCGGTGCGGCTCAGCTCTGACGAGTACTGCACCAGCACGATCAGCACGAAGCCGAGGGCGGCCATGAACACCAGCGACGGGGTGTAGTCCACCCCGAGCCAGCCGCCTGCGGTGTCGACCATGTCGGGGGCGGCGGCCAGCACCAGCATCAACGCCGAGGTGACCGTCCACAGAAGCCCGTATTTGGAGCCCATTCCCCCTCGCCGCTGGAGCTTCAAGATGACGGCCACCACCATCGCGGCCAGCAGAGCGGAGACGATTCTGGCGGTGATGCTCATGGCCTGCCCTCAACCGGGCCGGCGGCAGATTTGGCGGCAATTGTCATGTTCGACCTCCGATGAAGACTGCGAGCAGGGTTCGCACATAGTGGAATGCCAAAGCCGCCCCCCGAGCGGACGGCTCGCCTCCTTGGCGGGGCGCCATCGCCACCGGCACCTCTTCGATGCAGAGCCCGGCCCGAGCGGCCAGCGACAGACCCAGGAGGTTGTCGAGGTAGCCGGCGGGAAGCTGCTGTGAGAACAGCTCCACCCCCGGCCTCGACAGTGCCCAAAACCCCGAGGTTGGATCGGTGAGCACAACCCCGCGGCGCAATCGCAGCACTCGGCTGACAATCCCCATGGCCACCCGGCGGGTGCGCGACACGGCATAGGCGACGGGGGAGTCGGGGTGGAACCTGCTGCCCAGCACCAGATCGGCCCCCGAGCGGCAGGCGGCCAAAAGGGCGGGTATCTCGCTGGCGATGTGCTGGCCGTCGGCGTCGAGCACCACCGCGTAGTCCCACTGGCGGCTGGCCGCGTAGCGGAACCCCAGCCGCAGGGCGGCGCCGTATCCCATGTTCACCGGCAATCGCAGCACCACAGCGCCCCCCGACGCGGCTGCGCCGGCGGTGGCGTCGCTGGATCCGTCGTCCACCACCACGATCTCCACCGCCCCCGTGCAGGCCTGCTGCACTTCTGCAACCACTGCGCCCACGGTGAGTGCCTCGTTGTAGGCCGGGATCACGACGATCAGCCCGGGGGCGTCCACCGCCAAAGCATAGTGTCAGATCAGGCGGCCACACCCGCCAGGGTCGCTCCCGCTGCGGCCAGCACCACTGCGGTCGCCGCCCAGCGGACACAGCGGTTGTCGAGCACCGGCACCAGCGCGGCGGCTGCGAACGGCAAGAGCGACAGCCCGTAGCGGGGATTCGTGTCGAAGTAGACCCCCAGCGTCAGGTAGCCGGCGATCATGGTCACCACCCCGGTAGCGGTCATCGCGGCAACGGACGCCCCTGCCAGAGCCCGGTGATTCGATCCCTTGGCTGTACACACCGCGACCGCGCCCAAACCTGCCAGCACCAGCAGGTTGAGGAGGTCGCCAAGGGGTTCCAGCAGGCTGCGCGGCAGGGTGTCGGGCACAAATGGATCCCGCAGGGGAGTGAGCGCGGAGAACAGCTCGTCGCCGAGGTTGTCCCATTGGAAGCTGTCCACCCGATAGATGGCGTTGGTGGGCAACTGCTCGGCGGGAATGTGGCCCCGGGCATCCTGCACCGCCGACCACACCAGGATTGATGCGACCGCCAATGCCAAAGCGGCCCCCACAACCGCCCACCTGCTGCGGAGTTGGCGCGTGGTCAGGTTGTCGCGCCGCTGCCAGGCCCGCAGCGCCAGGTACGCAGCGGCTGCTCCCACCGCCACCGAGTTGGTGAACTTGAGCCATACCGCGACCAGCGACGCCAGCGGGAGCAGCCATCCCGGCGCCCGGCCGGCGTCCCATCGCAGCGCGGCGGCGAGCACCAGCGCACCTCCCAGCAAGGCGGTGGCGTCGGGGTTGATGATCGAGGACTCGTGCAGCACGGTGGGCGACACCGCCAGCGAGCCGATCAGCAGCGCCTTGACCCAGGTTGACGCCCCCAGGCCGGCGAGTGCGTGCCAGACAACGGCGGCCGCAGCCCCGAGCCAGAGCATTCCCACCAGCCGGGCCCCAGTCGCCGGGCTGCCCACGCCGGGCGCAGCCTCGATCACCATGCCGCCCACCGCAGTAGCGGTGTAGTACACCGGCGGGTGGGGCGACGCCGTGTTGAGCCCCGAGTTGGGGAATTGGCCGGGAGTCAGCTCCGGGGATTCGCAGGGGGGCAGATGAGCACGGGGGACGCTGTCCGGGTTGAGGGTTTCGATTCCCCTCTCGCCGGTCAGGTGCAGCCAGTCGCCCAAGGCGTCGATCCCCAGCCGCAGCGGATAGTCGATGCCCCGGCAGGCCGCCTCCCGCATCGCCTCTTGGCCGATGGAGTCGCCGTGGCGGGGCACATGGAACGGCGACTTCAAGGCGTAGTCCATGTGCTGGAGCTCGTCGATGTGCGACAGCGCGGGGTGATCGCGCACATGCAGCGCCACCAGCACCGCCAATGCCACCAGCAGCGCGGCGAGGGCAACGCGGTCCCGGTTCTGAGCAAACACCCCCTAAGGGTAGACACAGGCCCATGTGCGTTAGCGTGCCGGTCGTGGATCGGACGACCATGGTGGGCGGCGTGTGGGCAAGGCTTGCCTCGGTTCCCAAGGCCGATTGGGCCGTTCTGGTCGGCGTGCTGGCGGTGGTCGTGTCCATTGTGGCTTTGCAGGTGCGGGACCATCCCCAGTTCTCTCGAGTGGACGAGCTCCAGCACTACGACTACGCGCTGAAATCGCCGTCTGCCGGTGTGCGAATAGGCGAGCAATACGGATTGGAGGCCATGCGGGCAGTGGCCTGCCGGGGAATCGACCTGCCGGGCTGGGCGCCGGGCACACCGCGGCTGTCGGAGTGCGGCGACCCGCTGCCCGACCCGACCCGGTCGCACTCGAATGGCTACAACACCGCGTACCTGCACACACCGGCCTATTACACGGCGACGGCCCTGGTCGGGGAGGCAGTGCTGCGGCTTCCCTGGGTGGAGAGCTCTTTGGTGGCGTATCGACTGGTGGGATCGGCCTGGCTGGCCGCCGGCCTGCTGCTGGTGTGGTATGCGCTCGGCTTGGTGAATCTGGGGGTCTGGGGTCGGGCGGCATTGGTGGGCCTGCTGGGAGTCTCGCCGGTTGTGGTCCACGCGTCGGCCCTCATGAATCCAGACGCCACCGCCATCCTGGGCGGGGCGCTGGTGTTGGTGGCGCTGATCAAATGGGAGACGGGGAAATGGCCTTGGTGGTCGATGACCGCCGCGACCGCGCTCGCAGTGTGGCTCAAGCCGACCAATGCTGCTGCGGCAGGGGTTTTGGCGGCGTACCTGGTGCTCCGGCTCTGGCAGGAACGCAGGAATCCCCTCGCAGACCAGTTACGACAAGGGGACCAGTTCCGACAGGGGGCGGGTCAACGGGTGAAGGCGGCTCTCAGCTCCGCTCTCGTGACCTTTGCAGCGGTTTTGGGCTGGCGACTGTGGCAGAGCCACCGCCAACTGGACGAGGAGAACGACCTTCCCATCCACGCAGACGAGCGATTCGACGATTTCCAATGGACCTCCCTTGACGACCAGCTCCGAGCTGTGGTCACACCATTTCGAGATCAGTGGATACCCGAGGGCTTGCCCCGCAGCGTGCTGGCGCCCCTCAGCGGCATCGCCGACCTCGGGTTGCTTGCGCTTCTGGGAGCAGCGGTGGCGGTCACTGCGGCCAAGTCGGCCCACCGAGCCCTGGTGGCCGGTGTGTTTGCGGCAATGGCGGGAATGGGAGTGGTGACGATGGTCTCGTTCCACTTGGCGCTGGGGCGCGACTCGCTCGCCCCGGGGAGGTATGGCCTCGCGATCCTGCCGTTTGCCGCAGTGGCCGTCGCCCCCGTGGTGCGCCGCCACCTGCTTGCCAAGCTGGTCATAACGGCACTGGCCTGCGCTACCGCGGGCGCCATGCTCTACGGGGTGGTTTGGCACGGACCCAAGCCCGCCATCGCGGTCTCGCCCGACAGCGACACGTCTATGGGCGTCTGGTGCTCGACCACGTCCACATCTTATTTTTGGCGTTGGAACGAGGTGGAGGACGCAACCGCCTATCACGTCAGCTTCGACGGGTGGGCGTGGCAGGCCCATGAGGGCACGACTTTGAGCCTGTCCGGCCAACCGGCCGACACCGAGGCCGTGCTCTATGTGCAGGCGGGCAGCACAGACGCATGGGACAGCGGGCCCTCCGCAAGCAGAGCATGCCGCACCGCTCCGGCCGGAAAACCCGAGGCGACCTGCACTGCAACCCCGGCGTCGTTCACCTGGCAGTGGCATCCGGTGGACGACGCCACCCGGTACCGGGTCAGGTCGGATCCGGACCACCCCTGGTTCGAGGTCGACTGGCTCGCGACCACCGTCCACAGAGCCCCCGTTGCCGGTGACGTGCTGTATGTGCAGGCGGGTAACCCCGACGGGTGGAACCTCGAAGGCACGGCGGAGGCAGTCTGCCTCCCATGAACCCGATCTGGGCTCTTCTGCTCGAGCAGCGTCGCCAGCCGGCAGGGGGCCGTACACTGAGGGGCGAATGAAGGGGTTGATCTTGTCGGGCGGCGCGGGCACGAGGCTGCGCCCGCTCACCCACACGCGGGCTAAGCAGCTAGTGCCAATCGCCAACAAGCCGGTGCTGTTCTACGGCATCGAGGACATGGCCGCCGCCGGGATCTCCGAAATCGCCATCGTGGTGGGCGACACCCACCAAGAGATCCGGGAGGCGGTGGGCGACGGGTCGCGCTTCGGGGTCGACGTTGACTACATACGACAGCAGGCGCCGCTGGGATTGGCCCACTGCGTACACATCGCCTGGGACTTCCTGGGCGACGACTCCTTCGTTATGTACCTGGGCGACAACATGCTGGAGCAGGGGCTGGCCGAGTTCGTCGAGGAGTTCGAGGCGCAGCAGGAGCAGAGCCCCGATCCGAGCCGGGCGCAGATCCTGCTCGCCCCGGTGGAGAACCCGTCGGCGTTCGGGGTGGCCGAACTGGGTCCGGGCGGCGATGTGGTGAGTCTCGTGGAGAAGCCCGCCGACCCGCCCTCCAACCTGGCTCTGGCGGGGGTGTACATCTTCGACTCCGCCATCCACGAGGCGGTCCGGGCCATCGAGCCTTCGGCCCGGGGCGAGCTGGAGATCACCGACGCCATCGAATGGCTCATTCGCAGCGGCCATCGGGTGAGCCATCGGCTGCTGGACGGCTGGTGGATAGACACGGGCAAGAAGGATCCGCTGCTGGAGTGCAATCGGCTGGTGCTCGACACCGTGGTCCGGCGAGTGGAGGGCGCGGTGGACGGCGCATCCAGGGTCGAGGGGCGGGTGGTGGTGGCGCAAGGGGCCGAGATCGTCAACTCCACGGTGCGGGGCCCGGCGGTGATCGGCGCTAACACCCGCATCGAGAACACCTTCATCGGCCCTTACACATCCATCGGCGACGAGTGCGCGATCACTGACACCGAGCTGGACCACTCGGTGGTTCTGGAAGGCTGCCGGATCGAGGGCGCAAATCGGATAACCGACTCCCTGATCGGCCAGCACGTGCAGGTGACCCGCTCATCGGAGCGCCGCCAGGCCTCCCGGCTCATGCTGGGGGACCACTCCCATCTGGAATTGGGATAGGGTCCATGTCGACTGGTGGCAGCTCCTTCGGCAATCGGGGATGGCGACAGTGGCCGAAGTAAGACCTTGTGAGGCGATTGCCGGCGTGTTCATCGCGTCCCCCGCCATCCATGGTGACGAGCGGGGCGTCTTTGTGGAGACCTACCGGCGGGAGTGGATTCCCGGGGCGCGAGAGATGGTCCAGGCCAACCGGGGCGACCGGCGGGCGGGCTCGGTGGTGGGCCTGCACTACCACCTGCACCAGGCGGACTACTGGTACGTGCCGGTCGGCTGTGCCCGGGTGATTCTCCACGATCTGAGGTCGGGATCGCCCACCGATGGGCGCACCGTGGCGCTGCCCCTGGGCGCCGAGCCCACAGGAGCCAACCGCCACCGGGGGGTCTACATTCCGCCAGGGGTGGCCCACGGGTTCGCGGCCTTGTCGGACATGACCATCACCTATCTCGTGGACGGCTACTACAACCCGGACGACGAGCTCGGAGTGGCCTGGGACGACCCCCGGATAGGCGCCGACTGGGGGGTGGAGAGCCCAGTCTTGTCGGCGCGGGACCAGGC
The DNA here is from genome assembly GCA_028278785.1 of Candidatus Poriferisocius anaerobius. Classification (GTDB taxonomy): domain Bacteria; phylum Actinomycetota; class Acidimicrobiia; order Acidimicrobiales; family Bin134; genus Poriferisocius; species Poriferisocius anaerobius. The sequence continues at coordinate 9,305 of JAPYOG010000290.1, forward strand.
CAATCCCCGCCGCTCGGAGATCGCCGATCGGCTGATTCCCCGGTTTGGGCCATCGGACCCGACATGAGAGTCTCGGACGTCCCGCACCGCCTGATTCCCCGGCTCGGGTTGCCGGGTCCGACATGAGGATCCTGGTAACGGGGGGCGCCGGGTTCATCGGCTCCAACTACGCGCGGTGGGTGCTGTCCAACACCGACGACTCCGTGGTTGTGTACGACGCCCTCACCTATGCCGGAAACCGCGAGAATCTGCGCGAAGTCCGCGGCTGTTCCCGACTGGCCTTCATCCAGGGCGACGTTTGCGACCGAGACGGGTTGGCCGAGGCAATGGCGGGCTGCGATGCGGTGGTCCATTTTGCGGCGGAGAGCCATGTGGACCGCTCCATCGTCGGGCCCGACGCCTTCGTGCGCACCAACTGCGGCGGCACCAATGTGGTGTGCGACACCGCACGGCTGCACGAGCTGGACAAGGTGGTCCACGTGTCCACCGACGAGGTGTACGGGTCTATCCAGCAGGGCTCGTTCACCGAGTCCGACCGGCTGGCGCCCCGCTCGCCCTACTCGGCGTCCAAGGCCGGGGCCGACCTGATCGCACTGGCCTATCGGGAGACCTTCGGCCTGCCGGTTGCCATCACACGAGCCACCAACAACTTCGGCCCCTACCAGCACCCGGAAAAGCTGGTCCCCCTCTTTACCACCAACCTGTTGGACGGGCTGGCCGTGCCCTTGTACGGCGATGGCTTGAACGTGCGGGACTGGTGTCATGTGGACGACAACTGCACGGCCATCGACTTGGTCCTGCGCCGGGGGCAGCCGGGGGAGATATACAACATCGCGGGGGGAAACGAGCTCGCAAACCTGGATCTGACACTCCGCCTGCTGGCGCTGTGCGGCCGGGATGAATCGCTCATCCGCCACGTGGACGACCGATTGGGCCACGACCGGCGCTATTCGGTGGACGCGTCCAAGATCGGTGAGCTGGGGTGGTCGCCGAGCCGCTGCATGGAAGAGGCCCTGGCCGCCACCGTGGACTGGTATCGGGAGAACCGCTGGTGGTGGGAGCCCCTCAAGAAAGCCGCAGCATGAGGGGCGCGGGGCTGTGAGGGTCTTGGTCGCCGGCGCAGCCGGGCAGCTCGGCCGAGATGTGGTGGCGCAGTTCGCGGCTTCGGGCCATGAGGTCACCGCCGCCGGCCACAGAGACCTGGATGTCTCCCGACGCGACCAGGTGCTCGGCGCTGTGGGCTCTGTGCGGCCCGACGTGCTGGTCAACTGCGCGGCCTATACCGCAGTCGATGCCTGCGAAACCGATGCCGGGCGGGCCTTCGGGGTCAACGCCTGGGCAGTGCGCCACCTAGCCGAGGCCTCCCGCAGGTTTGGCGCGCATCTGTGCCACGTCTCCACCGACTATGTGTTCTCCGGCGACAAAGGCGAGCCCTATCACGAGTGGGACCAGCCCAGCCCGCTGTCGGTGTACGGCGCCAGCAAGCTGGCCGGGGAGCGGGAGGCCGGTGAGTCGGCCACCGTGGTGCGGACCTCGTGGCTGTGCGGCAGGGGCGGCGCCAACGTGGTGGGCGCGGTGTTGCGGATGGCCGCCGACGGCGGGCCGATGAGGTTCGTGGACGACCAGCGGGGCTCGCCGTCGTTCACCCGCGATGTGGCCGCGGTCATCGAGCGGCTGTGCGCGGACCGCCGTCCCGGCCTTTACCACGTTGCCAATCAGGGCGAGGCGACTTGGTATGGGTTCGCCCGGGAGATCATGGTCGCCGCCGGCCACGACCCCGAACGGGTGGCGCCCATCACCACCGCTGAGCTGTCACCGCCCCGCCCGGCCCCGCGTCCGGCCAACTCGGTGCTGGAGAACCGGGCGCTGGCTTTGGCCGGCCTGGCCGTCCCGCCCGACTACCGCGAGCCCTTGGTCAGGCTGGTGGGCCAACTCTCGGCGTAGAGCAGGCTCATATCGCCCCTGAGCGGATGTGGGGCTCACAGGCGTCCTCGGCCTCTTTTGCCGCTTCGCCGAGGGTTGCCGGCCCCGAGCGGCAGTTCAGCATGAACAGGGGCTGGTAGAGGGCCTCCAGCTTTTCAGAGGCGGTGGCAAGGTGCTCAAGGGCCCGTTGGCGGGCCACCGCGGCCCGCCGAGTGCGGGGCAGCGCGCAGATGTCGGCCACACCATCGAGGTCGCTGTCATAGGCATAGGTGATCGGGCCTCCCAGGCTGAAGTTGACGCAGAAGTCCCGCCCGTTGATGATCCCGGAGAAGAACAGCCGCTCGTCCTCGACGTAGTGGTCTTCACCGGCGTCTGCCCTGGAAGTCTGGGCTCCGGCAGCGCCATTGGGTGAAGCCGACCCGCCTGGGGAATTGACGGGGAAGTCCCGGTACTGCTGGCACTCGTCTTCGGCCTCTTTGTCTGGTTCGCCGAAGGTGTCGGGCACAGAGCGGCATTCCTCGGCAAAGCGGGCGATGAAGATCGCCTGCTCCAGGAACGCCAGCTCCTCGATGGTCTTCTGGTGGGCCACCGCCACTCGGCGAGTGCTGCGGAGCGAGCACACGTCGGCCACTCCGTCCTTGTCGTTGTCGAGGGGGTAGGTGGCAGGCCCGCCCAAGCTGGAGTTCAAGCAGAAGTCCGGTCCGTCGACCACGCCCGAGTAGAGCCTCGCGTCGTCGGGGGCATCAGCGGGAACGGGAGGTTCTATTGCGCCGCCGGGACTCCAGGCCACAGAGGCTGCGGGGACGGTGAAGCTGAACAGCGTGGACAAGAGCACGGGCCTGCCGCTCTCACGAGCCGCAGTGTGTATTCGGGCTCGGAGCCGGCTGCCGGTGACGGTGACGGTTCGGGAGGTGCCGGTGATCCGGATCCGCGCTTTGTCCAGCCTGCCCGAAGCCCCTGCGCCGCCATCCACCGCCATGCCGATGAGGTGGCCCACCGCGGTGTCTGGGTGGTCATTCAGCCACCCGTTGAACTCCGCTGCGGTATAAGACCTGCTCCAAGAGGCATTCGGGTTGTCTTGATGGGCGTCGAGAGGATCGGGTTTGGCGCTCAGATAGGGAAGATCGGTGGCGAACACATAGCCGCTGCGCTCGGTTTGACCGCCGTTCGACGAAGAGTAGAAGGCTCTGATGGGCGCGCCGCCGTGGAACAGCACCTGCCCGGCAGTGCTCTCCACCGCTTGGAGCCAGGTTGCAGCATCGGCGTGCTTCTCCCGGGTGTCGCCAGCGTAGGCCTGGTCCCAGGTGCTGGCATAAAGGTCGAACGGCCGCCCCCAGGAGTCGGAAGCCCGCCGCTCCCGCAGGGTGGCGGTGGCGTAGCTGCGGGCCGCGATGGCCTGGGCCTGGTGGGCTGCCAGCGGCCAGTCCATCGGGGTTTCGGCGATGCCCCGGAGGTAGCGCTCCATCGGCAGGGAGTCCACGATCACATAGAACTGGCCCGGATCTCCGCCGGTGGGCACCAGGTTGATGCGGCCGTGGGAGTAGGAGCGCCCGGTGTTGGACACCCTCACCGACGTGCCGGTGGCGAAGTGGAGTTGGGCGGTCCGGCCGGCACAGCCGCTCCCGCACGCATCGGCGCCGTTGTACCTGACATGCCAGTGCCCCACATGGCGGACGAAGGTGACCGGGGTGCCTGGGGCCACTCGGATCTCGCCCTGGCCGTCGATGGTGATGCGGTTGGCGCCCTGGGGGATCAGCGTGGTGCTCGTGGTGGTGGACAGGTGGATCCCGATGGAGTCCTCGGCATGTGCCGGCGCAGGAGGGACGTCGGGCGCCGGGGTCGTCGGGAGGCCTGGCGCCGCGGCGGGCAGCGCGCCGTGGGGGTCATCGAGGAATTCGGCGATTGTCAGCGAGTCGACCGTGATGTGGAACCGGCTTGGATCCCCGGCCACGGCCACGAGGTTGATGCGCCCGTGGGAGTAGGAGCGCCCGGTGCTGGACACGGCCACCGACGTGCCGGTGGCGAAGTGGAGTTGGACGGTCTCGCCGGCACAGCCGCTCCCGCACACATCGGCGCTGCCGAATTGGATCCTCCACAGGCCGTCGACCCTTGTCACTGCTATGGGGGATCCCGCCGGCGCCCGGACCAGCCCCTGTCCTGCGTGGGGGATGTCTGCGTCGTCCACGGTGATCCGGTTGAGCCCTTCGGGGGTGAGCGTGGTGGCCTGCGCGGTGGCCAGCAAGATCTGCACCGAGCCTTCAGCCGGCTCGGCGGCGCCCTGCGAGCCTCCGGGATCGTTGTGGGGGTCATCGAGGAATTTGGCGATTGTCAGCGAGTCGACCGTGATGTGGAACCGGCTTGGATCCCCGGCCACGGCCACGAGGTTGATGCGCCCGTGGGAGTAGGAGCGCCCGGTGGTGGACACGGCCACCGCGGTGCCGGTGGCGAAGTGGAGTTGGGCGGTCTGGCCGGCGCACCCCCCGGGGCAGAGGTCGGCGCCGTTATAGCTGATATGCCAGCGGTCTTGGTGGCGGGAGAACGAGACTGGGGTTCCCGCCGGGGGACGGGCCGCGTCTTCGCTGCCGACCGGGATGTTCTGGTTCTCGACGGTGATCCGGTTGAGCCCTTCGGGGGTCAGCACGGTTGAGCCTGTGGTGGCCAGCAAAACCCGGGGCGAGCCGTCGGCCGTCGTCGGGATGGCCTCAGCGCCCGGAGTCTGCGCCGGGTTGGGGGAGGTGCTCGGAGCGGGGTCGGGGCGACCGTAGTTCTCCACGAGGTTTGCGCCCTCGTAGTAGAAGCCCAGTATCTCCGCCGCGCTGTGCCCGGCCTCGGATCTAGCTCGGGCCCCCCACTGGCTCATTCCCACACCGTGGCCCCAGCCGCGGCCGTTGAAGGAGATTGCCGCTGCGGGATCAACTATGAGCACCGGTGAGGGGTCGGCGCTGTCTTGAGCCGACGAGGGGTCGGCGGCCAGCACAGCAGTCGCCGCCAACAGCGCCTGGGCGAGGAGGTGGCTTGTGCGAGGGCGGTTCAAAACCGACGACCGCTGACAGTGCATAGAACATCCAAAACAAGGTGGCCGCCCGCCGAGCCATTCTCCCAGCCTCCGCTGCGCTCATCAAATACCCCGCTCGACAGGGCATCTCGTGCCGCCGGGATATTTGCACTCAGGGCACTTGTGTCAAGCGCTTTCACATTGTAATATAGGCAAATAGATTGTAATAGCCACAAAATTATCGCACCCACTGCTCAGGGCGCCTTCACGAATTGAAAAGGAGAAGCACAAGATGGCGTCGATTCTGATAGTGGTGCAGGTCACCGGGGTTGGGGTCTCGATGTTCTTGCTGGGTTTGCTGTACCCTCAACTGCGAAACCGCTGGTACGGGCGGCGGCTCGCCCGTGTCAAGGCGGTCGGGCCCCAGGGCGAGGAAGTGACCAGAGACGACATCCGCCGCGAGCTTTTGCGCGATCCGGTCGCCGCCGAGTTGTTCCTCGATGACGACACTCCTGAGGATGTGCAGCGGTATCTGTACCTGGAGGCCGAGCGGCGGGCGATGCTGCGCAAGTGCAACCGGCTCGACGACGATGAAAACGACTTGTTCGCACCGCCCCGCCGGCCGGGCCCCGACCCTGGTTTCCGGGGCTGCAACGAGTTGTAGAAGCTCTGGCGCCCGTATGGACCGCTAGGTGATGGCCAGCATCCGGTCGAGGGCGATGCGGGCATCGGCGGCAACCTCGGGATCGACGGTGATGCGGTTGCGAACCTTGCCCTCCGCCAGGCCCTCCAGCGTCCAGGCCAGGTGGGCGGCGTCTATGCGGAACATCGTCGAGCACGGGCAGATGAGCGGATCTAGCGATACCACCGTCTTGTCGGGTGTCTCGCGGTTGAGCCGGTTCACCAGATGGATCTCGGTGCCCACTCCTATAACCGAGCCGGTCGGCGCAGCGGCCACGGCCTTGATGATGTGGTCGGTGGAGCCAACCTGATCGGCCAGGGTACACACCTCCCGGCTGCACTCCGGGTGTGCCACCACGATGCCGCCGGGGTACTCGGCCCGGAACGAGGCCACATGGTCGGGCTGGAACCTCTGGTGTACCGAGCAGTGCCCCCTCCACAGCAGCAGCACCGACTCCTTGCACTCGGCCTCGGTAAGGCCGCCCAGATCGAAGCGGGGGTTCCACACCGCCATGTCGCTCTCCCCGTAGCCCATGTCGAACCCCGTGTTGCGCCCCAGGTGCTGGTCGGGAAAGAACAGCACCTGCCCGCCCCGCTCCAGCGCCCAGGCGAGCACCGCCCGGGCGTTGGACGACGTACACACCGCCCCGCCGTGGCGGGCCGTGAATGCTTTCAGGCCGGCAGACGAGTTCATGTAGGTGATGGGCACCACCCGGCCGATGTCGGTCACCCGGCCCAGCTCCTCCCATGCCTCTTCCACCTGCTCGATGTCGGCCATGTCGGCCATGGAGCAGCCCGCGTTCAGGTCGGGCAGCACCACCTGCTGGTGTACGCCGGTGAGGATGTCGGCCGACTCGGCCATGAAGTGTACGCCGCAGAACACGATGAACTCGGCTTCCGGGCGCTGCTGGGCCAGCACCGACAGGCGGAACGAGTCGCCCCGGGCGTCGGCCCAGGCCATGACCTCGTCGCGCTGGTAGTGATGCCCGAGAATGAACAGCCGGTCGCCCAGAGCCTCCTTGGCGCGGCCGATCCAGTCCGCCAGCCGCTCGGGCGATGCCGTTGTGTACCGCTCGGGGAGCGGCCGCTGAACGCGCAACATGATTTTGAGAACCTCCACGAGGTATGGGGAACTCCGATTGACGGCCGGTGGGGGCAGCCGGGTCGCCTCGCCACGGGGATGTCGGCCTCAGAGTTTGATATGTCGCTGGATACCCGGCCAGCGTGGGCTGCAATCATACCCTGGCCGCACGGGGAATCCAAGAGGAGCACACAGCCGGTGCTGCGCCGGGCCCAGAGCAGCCCTGCCGCGGCTCGGCTCATAGGATAAAGGCGCCATGCTGACCCGCCCGCCCACCGGCGCCATCCCCGACACTGCGGGCTCCTACCAGTTCAAAGACCGCCACGGGAGGATCATCTACGTGGGCAAGGCCAAGAACCTGCGGTCCCGGCTCGGAAGCTATTTTCAGAACCCGGCGCACTTGCCGGCGCGCACCGCGCAGATGGTGGCCCAGGCTGAGTCGGTGGAGTGGATCCAGGTGGACACCGAGGTCGACGCCCTGCTGTTGGAGCACAGCCTCATCCAGCAGCACCAGCCCCGGTTCAACGTCCGCTATCGGGACGACAAGAGCTATCCGTTCCTGTGCGTGACCATGGCGGACGAGTGGCCCCGCGCCATGGTCATACGCGGCCGCAAGAAGAAGGGCAACCGCTATTTCGGCCCGTACGGGCACGCCTACGCCATCCGGGAGACCCTCGACCAGCTTCTGCGCACGTTCCCCGTCCGCACTTGCAGCGACAGCAAGTTCAACCACCATGCCCGCCTGGGACGGCCGTGCCTGCTGCTGCATATCGAGAAGTGCGCGGGGCCGTGCGTGGGCATGGTGGAGCGAGGCCGCTACAACCAGATGCTGGAGGACTTGCTGGCCTTTTTGGACGGCGACACCGATGAGGTGGTCAAGCGGCTGGAAGGCGATATGGCCGAGGCCGCAGCCGCTTTGGAGTTCGAGCAGGCCGCCCGATGCCGGGATCGGCTGGCCAGCGTCCGCAAGGCCATCGAGAGCCAAGAGATGGTGGGAGGCCGCTCGGAGGACTACGACGTGGTCGGTCTGGCAGACGACGAGCTGGAGGCTGCCTGTCAGGTTTTCTATGTTCGCAAGGGACGAGTGATGGGACGCCGGGGGTTCATCGTGGACAAGGCCGGTCCTATCAGGCGCCCCGAGTTGCTGGGCAGGGTGTTGGAGCGGCTGTATTTCGAGGATAACCCGCTGGGCAGCCCCAAACAGGTGCTAGTGCCCGACTTGCCCGAGAACCAAGCGCTGTACGAGGAGTGGCTGCGGCACCAGCGGGGGTCGAGGGTGGCCATCTCGGTGCCCCAGCGGGGGGCAAAGCGCAAGCTCCAGGAGACGGTCGCCCGCAACGCCGCCGACGCCTTCGCCCGGCACCGCCTCAAGCGCAGCACCGACCACAACAGCCGGGCTCGGGCGCTCAACGATCTCCAGCGATACCTCGGCCTGCCCGAGGCGCCTCTGCGGATCGAGTGCTACGACATGAGCCACTTCCAGGGGTCCGACTATGTGGGCTCCATGGTGGTCATGGAGGACGGCCTGCCCCGCAAGTCGGAATACCGCCGGTTCAAGGTGCGAACCGTGGCCGGCAACGACGACGGCCGACCTGGGCCTGGACGGCGAGATCTTTCCCGCCGGGCTGGCCAAGGAGTTCGAGCTGCTGTTCGTGCCCGGCCGGCCCGACCCGGTGGAGATTCCCCGGCCCTCGGAGAGCCTGTACTTGTTGCAGCGCATCCGCGACGAGAGCCACCGCTTCGCCAACGACTACCACCGCCAGCTCCGGGGCAAGCGGATGACCCGATCCTCGCTGGACGGGATCGCGGGCCTGGGCCCCGCCCGGCGGACTCGGCTGGTGAAGGAGCTGGGAGGGGTGCGGGCGGTGGGGAAAGCGCCGCTCGAAGACCTGCTGGCGCTGGGCTGGCTTCCCGACGCGGTGGCCCATTGCGTCTACGAGAAACTCCACGGTCCCGGGTAACAGCGCATTAGCCTGAAGCCGTGGCGGAGTTCGTGGTGATCACCGGAATGTCGGGCGCAGGCCGGTCGCAGGCTGCCAACCACTTCGAGGACTTGGGCTGGTATGTGGTGGACAACCTGCCCCCGGCTTTGCTGCCCAAGGTGCGGGAATTCGCCGACACCCCTGCCAACGGCATCTCCCGAGTGGGCTTGGTGCTCGGCCTGAACCTCTACCACGATGAGGTGGCCCCCGCGCTGGCCGCGCTCAAAGAATCAGCTGCGGGCTCGGTGCGGATACTGTTCCTGGACGCATCCACACCGGTGCTGGTGAAGCGCTTCGAGAGCACCAAGCGCCGCCACCCGTTCGCCGGCGACTCGCCGATGGGCATGTCCGACGCGATCGAGGCTGAGCGGGATGCGCTGGGCTATCTCCGCGGCGAGGCCGACGTGGTGGTGGACACCTCCGAGTACAGCATCTACCAGCTCAATCATTTCATAGACGAGGTGTTCGACCTGGACGCGGGGCCGGAGTCGGTTACCACCCGGATCATGTCGTTCGGCTTCAAGAACGGCATTCCGCTCGACGCCGACCTGGTTCTGGACTGCCGATTCCTGCCCAACCCCTACTGGGTGGAGGAGCTTCGCGCCCTCACCGGGCAAGACCAGGCCGTGAGGGACTTCTTGCTCACCGGGCAGCCTATGGCTGAAGCCTTCCTCCAGAAGACCGAGGACCTGCTCAAGATGCTGGTGCCCGCCTATGTGACGGAGGGAAAGTCCTACTTGACCATCGCCTTCGGCTGCACAGGGGGCCGCCACCGCTCGGTCTTCGTGGCCGAGGAGATCGACCGCCGCCTGGCCCGAGATCCCGATCTCGGCGTCCACCCCTTCATCTCCCACCGCGACCTGGAGAGATAGCTCAGCGCCATCTCCCACCGGGACCTGGAGAGATAGCTCAGCGCCATCTCCCACCGCGACCTGGAGAGGCAGCTCAGAGCTTGGCGCTGGTGTGAGACCGGTGGGGCTGGCCGGCGCCTTGGGGGGTTCCGTCGTGGAAAGTGCCGAGCAGCTCGTCCAGCGGCGATTCGAGTCCGCCCATGTTGTACTTGAAGAGCTTGTGGTGGATCTGGTGGTGGAAGTCGCCCAGCTCGAAGCGGGCCTGGCGCCGGCTGCTCGGCCCAAGCAGCAGAGCGTCGTAGCCGGTGTGCGACAGCGGCGCCCCGAGGCCATGGTGCATGGACATGAAATACATGTGAATCGGGTGCGAAGGCACCAAGAACAAGAGCAGAACGTCGGAGAACAGAGCGATGTGCTCGATGGGATGCATCGAGAGCCCCGACCACGGTCCCACGTTCACGTTGCGGTGGTGCCAGGAGTGGATGCGCCGATACGCCGGCCCCAGATGCAGCAGCCGGTGGTGGACGGAGAAGTACAGGATCGACCACCAGGGGATGATGGCCAGGAACACCGCGAACCAGACGGGGTTGTCGCTGAAGGAGATCGACGGTGCGTGCCCGTTGGCGTAGGCCCACAGCAGCAGCGACTCGAAGCCGGTCCAGATAAGCGGGGCCGGCACCAGCGTCAGGAAGGTGTTCTCCCGAACCTGGTTCCCGAGCAGGAACACCCTCTTGCTCTGGCCGAACGGCCGGGTGTCGTAGCGCAGGGAGTCGCCCTGGCGCCGCAGCGTGTAGTACCACACATGGAGCCCCCCGGCGACGAGCGCCACCAGGACCAGGTTGCGGAGCCACACCTCGAACATCCAGCCGAGCTGGAAGCTCTTGGCGCGCTCGGGCGAGGGCATGAACCAGGCCCAGATTCCAAAGGAGACGGCCAGCATCAAAAAGCGCGGCCTCAGCGGAAGCCAGGTGCGGGCCAGGTGCTTGGCTATGGCGCCGGGGCGTGGGGGCCAGTGCAAAAACGGCGCAGAGCGCAGCGGAAGCTCCGGCGTGTAGTTCCATCTGACAGCACTGCGGCCGGTGGGCGCAGAGGACGCGCTCATACACCGACCGCCGAGGCAGCATCCCGAAGCTGCCGGCGACTCTCCAGGCTTGCCACCGAGGGCAGCTTATGTTTGGGGAGCTATCGGGTTCAAGCATGAGAACATCTGGGCGAGCCAGTCCGGTCAGACCTCGGCGAGGAGTTCGCGGAGGCGGACTTTGAGGATTTTGCCGGTGGCGGTGCGAGGGAAGCCGTCCACAGCGATGAACTCGTCGGGAACCTTGACCTTGGCCAAGCGGGCACGGCACCAGTCGAGGAGCCCGTCGAGCCCCCCACCTGGGTGAAGGGCGACGAAAGCCACCGGGCGCTCGCCCCAGTCTGGGTCGGACCGCCCCACCACCGCTGCCTCCGAGACGGCCGGATGCAGGTGGAGCACGGCCTCGATCTCGCTGGGGTAGATGTTGACCCCGCCGCTGATGAGCATGTCCTTGGCTCGGCCCGCGATGTAGAGATAGCCGTCGTCGTCGAATCGCCCCAGATCCCCGGTTCGCAGCCATCCGCCGACCAGAGCCTCGGCGGTCTGGCCGGGGTCGCGCCAGTAGCAGGCCATCGCCTTCTCGCTCTTCACCCAGATCTCGCCCACCTCTCCCGGAGCTGTGAGGGCGCCGCCCTCGTCACGGAGCTCGATGCGGACGCCGGGCACGACCCGACCGCACGAGCCGAGCAGCTCGGGGCGCCCGGCCATGGCCAGGTCGTGGTCCTCGGGCAAGAGCCCGGTGAGATTGGAAACGCACTCTGTGATGCCGTAGCTCTGGTGCATACCGCAGCCGAAGCGCTCTCGAGCCTGCCGGATGAGCGGCTCGGCTGCGGGGGCGGCCCCGTAGACGATGAGCCGGAGGCTGGAGAGGTCGGCGCCGTCGAAGCCGGGGTGGTCGAGGAGGCGGCGGATCTGCGCGGGGACGAGCACCGATACCGTCACCCGGTGCTCGGCGACCGCGGTGAAGAACGATTCGGGTGAGAATGAGCCCAACACCACGTGGGTCTGGCCGTCAGCCAGCATGGAGCACACCCGAGCGCCGGCGGCGGTGTGGTGCAACGGCGTGGTCGACAAGCACACGTCGTCGGGGCGAAACCTCTGCACCAAGGCCATGGTCATCCCGTTGAAGGCCAAACCCCGCTGGGTGAGGCACACCCCTTTCGGGCGCCCGGTGGTGCCGCTGGTGTAGAGGATCAGCGCTGTGTCGTCTTCAGCCGCGCGGTCCAGATCGGCGAACGGCGCCGACCTCAGCAGCTCCTCGTAGGCATCGGCGTCTGCGTCGACAACCGGGCCGGCAGCGCCGATCGCCCCCAAACGCCGGGCGTATCGACCGCTTGCCACTGTGAGTCGAGGTTCGGCGCTCGACAGGATGAATGCCAGCTCGGGGTCGGTGAGCTGAGTGTTCAGAGGCACGGCCGCCGCGCCCAGGTAGGCCGCCGCCAAGTAGACGTCGAAGAAGACCAGCCCGTTGTCGGCCATGAGCGCCACCCGGTCGCCCGGGCCCACTCCCGCGTCTTCAAGCCCGGTCGCCAACCGGCGAACCCGGTCCCTCAGCTCCGAGAACACTGCTGAGGGCCCTCCGGCGACCGCTGCCGCAGTCCTTTGGGGATAGAGCGCCGCATCACGCTCCAACAGGTCAACAACCCGCATCAGGCCAACAAGGGCTCATGGCGCCATCAGTATGGATGTGCAGAGTGGGGGCATAGATGTGCATTGCAGCCGCGGCCCTACGTTAGTCTCAGCACCATGAGCATTCGCGTGGGTATAAACGGATTCGGGCGCATCGGGCGGAACTTCTTCAGAGCGGCCCGACAGGCTGGCGCAGATTTGGAATTCGCGGCTGTCAACGACCTGGGCAGCCTGGAGACCATGGCCCATCTGTTGCAGTACGACTCGGTGATGGGACGCTTCGGCGAACCGGTTGCGGTGGTCGACGGCGGGCTGGACATCGGCGGGAGTCTTCTGCGCGTGCTGTCCGAGCGCAACCCGGCCGATCTGCCGTGGGGCGATTTGGGAGTGGATGTAGTCGTCGAGTCCACCGGGTTCTTCACTGCCCGGGACAAGGCGGCCGCCCATCTCGAAGCCGGTGCGCCGCGGGTTATCGTGTCGGCGCCGGCGTCGGGGGCCGACGCCACTTTTGTGGTGGGGGTGAACGACGCCGACTTCGACCCGGCGAACCACTTTGTGGTGTCCAACGCCTCGTGTACCACCAACTGCTTCGTGCCCATGGTGAAGGTGCTCGACGACGCCTTCGGGGTGGAGCGGGGGCTGATGACCACCGTCCACGCCTACACCGGCGACCAGGCGCTGGTGGACGGCCCTCACTCCGACTTGCGCCGGGCTCGGGCCGCCGGGGTGAATATCGTGCCGACCTCCACCGGGGCCGCTCGGGCCACGGGCCTGGTGCTCCAGGCCATGAACGGCCTGCTGGACGGCATCTCGCTGCGGGTGCCCATCCCCGTCGGGTCCATAACCGACTTCACCGCGGTGGTGCGGAAAGAGCCCGCTGTTGACGAGGTGAACTCAGCCTTTGCCGCCGCAGCCTCCGACGGCCCGCTGGCCGGGGTGCTCGACTACAGCGAAGCCCCTCTGGTGTCAACCGACATCGTGGGATCGGCCGCATCCTGCACCTTCGACGCCGGCCTGACCATGTCCCTGGGCAACATGGTCAAGGTGTCGGGCTGGTACGACAACGAGTGGGGCTACTCCAACCGGCTGGTGGACTTGGCGTCCATCGTGGGCGCGGCGGGCGGCTGAGCACCGAGGTGCTGCCCACCCTTGAAACGCTGAGCGAGTCCCTCGGCGGGCTGGACGGTAGCCGAATACTGCTGCGGGCCGATTTCAACGTGCCGCTCGGCCCTGGGGGCGAGATTGCCGACGACTTCCGCATAAAGGCCGCTCTGCCCACCATTCGGTGGCTGACCGGCCAAGGGGCAGCGGTCACGGCATGCAGCCACTTGGGCCGCCCCGCCGGCAAGCCCGACCCCCGGTACTCGCTGGCCCGGGTGCGGGCCCGGCTGGCCGAGCTTGCGCCCGGCGTGGAACTGCGGGAGAACTTGCGCTTCGAGCCGGGGGAGACCGGCAACGACGACCGGCTGGTCCAGCAGCTTGCCGACGGCTGCCACGGCTACGTGAACGACGCTTTCGGGGCGTCGCATCGGGCCCACGCCTCCATCGTGGGGCCGCCCCTCCATCTGCCCAGCGCCGCCGGGCGCCTGTTGTCCAAAGAGGTCGAAGTGCTGCTCGGGTTGCGGGCAAATCCCAAGCGGCCGTTCGTCGCGGTGCTGGGCGGGGCCAAAGTCAGCGACAAGCTGGGGGTGATCCACGCCTTGCTGGAGACCGCCGATGAGGTGGTGATCGGCGGAGGCATGTGCTTCACGTTCCTGGCCGCATTGGGCCACAGCGTGGGCGACTCGCTCCTCGAGCCCGACCAGATCGAGGCCTGCGCCCGGCTGCTGGGCGCCGGGGCGCCCATCCGGCTCCCCTCCGACATCACCACTTTGGCCCCGGGGGAGCGGGTGGTGCAGGCCGGGGTGGATCTGCGCCCCGGCTGGCGGGGCCTGGATATAGGCCCGGGCACCGCAGCGGAGTTCAGCGACGTCATCGCCGGGGCGGGCACAGTTCTGTGGAACGGGCCCATGGGCCTGTTCGAAGATCCCCGGTTCGCTGCGGGGACCAAGGTGGTGGCCCAGGCGCTGGCCGACAGCCGGGCCTTCACCGTGGTGGGCGGAGGCGACAGCGCCGCCGCGGTGCGCCAATTCGCGCTCGATCGGGACATGAACCACGTGTCCACCGGCGGCGGGGCGTCGTTGGAGCTGATAGAGCGGGGCGACCTGCCCGGCTTGAAGGCGCTGAGGGAATCCGCCGACAACCCATGAGGAGCACGGCAATGGCTGAGCGCAAACCGCTGATCAGCGGCAATTGGAAGATGCACATGAATCATCTGGAGGCCATACAGCTCATCCAGAAGCTTTCGTATGCCCTGGACCACGCCGACTACGCCTCGGCTGACGTGTCCATCCACCCGCCGTGCACCAGCCTGCGCTCGGCCCAGACGGTGCTCGAGGCCGACGGCATTCCCATCGCGCTGGGCGCCCAGCACTGCCACTGGGAGGGCGCCGGGGCGTACACCGGGGAGGTGTCGCCGGCCATGCTGGCCAAGCTGGCGGTGAGCTATGTGATCGCCGGGCACTCCGAGCGCCGCCAGCTCTTCGGAGAGACCGACGAGAACGTCAACCGCCGGCTCAGGGCCATATTGTCCGCGGGGATGACGCCGATTATGTGCTGCGGGGAGACCCTGGAGGAGCGGGAGGCCGGTCAGACCGAGCCTCGCATCACTGCCCAGGTGGACGCAGGTCTGGCCGGTTTGAAGCAGGCCCAGGTGGGCGCGATGGTGATCGCCTACGAGCCGGTGTGGGCCATCGGCACCGGCCACACCGCCACCCCCGACGATGCGCAGGCCGGCTGCGCCCTCATCCGGGACCGGGTGCGGGCCGGCTTCGGGGCGGAGGCCGCCGCCGGCGTGCGCATCCAGTACGGCGGGTCGGTAAAGCCCGTCAACGTCGCCGAGCTCATGGCCCAGCCCGACATCGACGGCGCCCTCGTGGGTGGTGCCTCCCTGGAAGCGGACAGCTTCTCCCGCATCGTCCGCTTCCGACTCCAGTAGAGGGCGAGCGCGGGCACACGGTTGGGTCCGCAGGGCAGCCGAGCGGGTAGGATGACTCGCTGTGACCATTGCTCTTGTGGTGATCGATGTGGCGTCTGCGTTGGGCCTGCTGCTTCTGGTGCTGTTGCACAGCGGGCGGGGCGGCGGCTTGTCGGACATGTTCGGAGGCGGCTTCGGAACGCAGGCCGCAGGATCGACGGTTATCGAGAAGAACCTGGACCGCCTCACGATTGTGGCCGCTCTGATCTTCTCGTTCTCCACTCTGGCACTGGCCCTGCTGCTGGACACCTAGTCGTCGGGTGGATTTCGCGCTCACCCCCGAATTGCTGGATCTGCGCCGCCGGGCGCGGGCCGTGGCCGCCGACGGCGTGGCCCGTTTCGGACGCTCCAACGACTCCTGGATAAACGGCTATTCCAAGCAGTTCGCCAGGATCATGGCCGATGAGGGCTGGATCGGGATGGGGTGGCCCACGCGTTACGGGGGACGGGCTCGGCCTCCCATCGAGCGGCTGATCGTGGCCGAGGAGATGATCAGCGTGGGCGCTCCGGTGGCGGCCATGTGGTTCGCCGACCGACAGATGGGCCCAGCGCTGATCGCGTACGGGAGCGAGCGGCAGAAGGCCGAGTTCCTGCCCCGAATGCTGTCGGGGGAGTCGACCTGGTGCATCGGCATGAGCGAGCCCGATGCCGGCTCGGATTTGGCCTCCGTGGGCACTCGGGCGGTTCGCGACGGCGACTGCTTCGTGATCGACGGCCAGAAGATCTGGACGAGCTTCGCCAACCTCGCCGATTACTGCTATCTCATCTGCCGCACCGACGACAAGGGCCCGCCCCATCGGGGAGTGAGCGAGATCATCGTGCCCATGGACACGCCGGGCATAGAGGTGCGCCCCATCACCGACATGATCGGCCACCGCCACTTCTGCGAGATCTACTTCACCGGGGTGCGGGTGCCGGCCGAGAACCTGGTGGGCGCGGAGGGCGACGCCTTCAAGCAGACCATGGCCCAGCTGGCCCACGAGCGCGGCGGGATCGACCGCCTTGCGTCCAATCGGGCGCTGTTCCTCCATGCCCGGTCCGTGGCCGACTGGGACGATCCCCTGGTCCGCCAGCAAGTCGCCCGCTTGGAGGCCGAGTACCGGGTGGGCAGGCTGCTCGTGTACCGCGAGGCGCTGGGCCAGGCGCCTGCCGGCTTCAGCGCCGCCACCAAGGCGTTCTGCACCGAGCACCAGCAGCGGGTGGCCCAATTCGCCGCCGCCAGTCTGGGCCCGGCCGCGCTGCTCCAAGACGAGTGGACCCAGGCGATCTTCTACGCCCCCGCCTACACCATCGCCGGCGGCACCTCCAACATCATGCGCAACATCCTCGGCGAGCGGGTCTTGGGACTGCCCCGCGAACCCCGCTGAGACAGGGGATGAGACAGGGGAGATGGAAGCACCGAGCGCCGCCGGCGCCGCTCCGCCCGCTCAGGGCTGGGTGCTGTCCGCCAGAAAGCCGATCAGCGGCGCGGTGCTGCCGCCGTCCACAAGCAGATCTGTGCCGGTCACAAACGAGGCGCCTGCCGAGCACAGGAATTCGATTACGGAGGCTATCTCGTCGGGCTGGCCCACTCGCCGGAGCGGTGTCATCTCGATGATGTCCTGCATCAGCGGCTGGAGGGCAAGCTCTTGTCGGCCCATCGGCGTCTCGATGATGCCCGGCGAAAGCGACATGATTCGAGCCCCCTTGGCCCCCCACTCCGAAGCCCTTCGCAGAACCTCCTGGCGCACTGCCCATTTCGACCAGACGTAGGCGAGGTCGGGCTGATCGACTCCGGCGGCCACTGCGTCGGCCAGAAACCCCTCGGCCAACGGCTCGGCCATCAATGCCGCTATCTCGGTCTGGCCGCCGTCTAGGAGGTGCCCGGCCTGCGATGCCACGACTACCGCAGCAGTCTCCTCGTTGGCCAGCGGGGCCAGCGCGTCGAGGAGCCGCACAGTGCCGAGGAGGTTCACCTCGAGAATGCGCGAGGCGTCGGCCATGGTCGGGCTCAGGCCCGCGGTGTGGGCCACCGCCCGCAAGCACCCCTGCTCGGCGACCGCGGCGGCAATCTGCTCGCCGCTGCGGGCATCGGCGAGATCCACCGGCACGGGCACCACTGTGCCCAGAGCACCGAGTTCCCGGGCAGCGGCCTCGGTGCGGGCGGCGCCGACGTCGGCGCAGATCACAGCATCGCCGGCGGCCAGGAAACGGGCGGCACAGGCTGAGCCCATCCCCCCTGCTGCTCCGGTGACGACGCTTGTGGGACGGCTCACGACGCCGAGACTACTCAGCAGAGCACCGCGATGCGCGCCGCAGTGAGCTTTGCACAGTCCAAGCATTAGGATGGTTTTTTTGAATCAACCGCCAGCCGACCGACACATCAAAGGAGAGTCCAATGTCTGACGCCGCCGGCCACTGCCCCTTCTCGGGGGCCAACACCGCCAAGGGCACCTCGGCCACCGAGCAGTGGTGGCCTGAGCAGCTGAACCTCAAGATCCTGCACCAGCATTCCCCTGAGACCGATCCGATGGGGGAGGGCTTCGACTACGCCGCCGAGTTCGAGTCCCTCGATCTGGCCGAGGTCAAGCAGGACATCGCCGATGTGCTGACCGACTCAAAAGACTGGTGGCCCGCCGACTACGGCCATTACGGGCCGCTTATGGTCCGTCTCACCTGGCATGCCGCGGGCACCTACCGGATCGGCGACGGCCGCGGCGGCGGAGGCACCGGCGCCCAGCGCTTCGCCCCGCTGAACAGCTGGC
The DNA here is from genome assembly GCA_028278785.1 of Candidatus Poriferisocius anaerobius. Taxonomy (GTDB): domain Bacteria; phylum Actinomycetota; class Acidimicrobiia; order Acidimicrobiales; family Bin134; genus Poriferisocius; species Poriferisocius anaerobius. Next base: position 27,345 of record JAPYOG010000290.1, read on the forward strand.
CCGACAACGCCAGCCTCGACAAAGCCCGCCGGCTGCTGTGGCCGGTGAAGCAGAAGCACGGACGCAAGCTCTCCTGGGCCGACCTGCTGATCCTGGCCGGAAACGTGGCCCTGGAGTCGATGGGCTTGGAGACCTTCGGCTTCGGCGGCGGCCGCCCCGACATCTGGGCCCCCGAGGAAGATGTCTATTGGGGCTCGGAGAACGAGTGGCTCGGCGACGAGCGCTATACGGGGGAGCGGGACTTGGAGACCCCGCTGGGAGCGGTGCAGATGGGCCTCATCTACGTCAACCCCGAGGGGCCCAACGCCAATCCCGATCCCGTCGCCGCTGGAATCGACATCCGGGAGACCTTCGCCCGCATGGCCATGGACGACGTGGAGACGGTGGCCCTGATCGCCGGCGGCCACACCTTCGGCAAGGCCCACGGGGCCGCCCCCGACACCTACGTCGGCGATGATCCCGAAGCTGCCGGCATCGAGGAGCAGGGCTTGGGCTGGAGGAACACCTTCGGCACCGGCGCGGGCGGCGACGCCATCACCAGCGGGCTCGAGGGCGCCTGGACCAACGATCCCGTCCGGTGGGACAACGGCTTTTTCGACAACCTGTTCGGCTATGAGTGGGAGCTGGCCCGGAGCCCCGCCGGCGCCCACCAGTGGCGCCCGACCGACCGGGCCGCGGACGACACCGTGCCCGACGCCCATGATCCCGCCAAGCGGGTGGCGCCGATGATGCTGACGACGGACTTGGCCCTGAGGTACGACCCGATCTATGAGCCCATATCCCGCCGCTTCCACGAGAATCCCGATGAGCTGGCCGATGCCTTTGCCCGGGCATGGTTCAAGCTCACCCACCGCGACATGGGCCCTGTGGCCCGCTATCTCGGCCCCGAGGTTCCCGAGGAGGAGCTGATCTGGCAAGACCCGGTTCCCGCTGTGGAGGGCGACCTGATCGGCGATGCAGAGGTCGCCGGCCTCAAGGCCCGGATCCTGGACTCGGGGTTGTCGGTGTCGCAGCTGGTGGCTGCTGCATGGGCCTCCGCATCCACGTTCCGCTGCACCGACATGCGGGGAGGTGCCAACGGCGCCCGCATCCGGCTTGCCCCGCAAAGCGGTTGGGATGTCAACGTCGCGGCCGGGGTGTCCGCCGTCGTTTCGGCACTCGAGCAGATACAAGCCGACTTCAACGCCCGAGGGGGCCCGCAGGTCTCGCTGGCGGACTTGATCGTGCTCGGCGGTTGCGCCGCGGTAGAGCAGGCGGCAAGGGACGGCGGCCGCGAAGTGGCGGTTTCGTTCTCACCGGGCCGCACCGATGCCTCGCAGGAGCAGACAGACGTGGAGAGCTTCGCAGTGCTCGAGCCCACCGCCGACGGCTTCCGCAACCACCTGGCCGACTTCCACAAGCGGCCTGCCGAGGAGCTGCTGGTGGACAAGGCGTTCTTGTTGAGCCTGACCGCCCCGGAGATGACGGTGCTGGTCGGGGGAATGCGGGCGCTCGACGCCAACGTCGGCCACTCCCAGCACGGCGTGCTCACCGACCGGCCCGGCGCCTTGACCAATGACTTCTTCACCAACCTGTTGAGCATGGACACCCAATGGCGGGCATCCGCCGACCAGCCAGGTGTCTATGAGGGCCGCGACCGGAGCACCGGCGAAACCCGCTGGACCGCCACGGCCGCGGATCTGGTTTTCGGCGCCAACTCCCAGCTTCGGGCCATCGCCGAGGTGTACGGCTGCGACGACGGCGAGGAGAAGTTCGTCCTGGACTTCGCCGCCGCCTGGGCCAAGGTCATGAACCTGGACCGGTTCGACCTGGCCTGAGCGCAGTGCGGCGGTGGACGCCGGCGGCACTCCCGCACAGAGTTGGGCGCCCGACGCGATAAGGTTCCCTCTGCGCCGGCAGGCCGTCGGCGTCCACGTCGGAGTGGCGGAATTGGCAGACGCGCTAGCTTGAGGGGCTAGTGCCCAATATGGGCGTGGGGGTTCAAGTCCCCCCTCCGACACTGACGGGGTGGTGTTCCCGCCGCACGCATGGACCGTGCCCGAACCTCGACACCGGCGTCTGTAGAATCCCCTGCCATGGATGAGTTGCCAGTTTCTGGCCGTGGTTTTCGACTGCTGCTCGGCGCGGTCGTCTTGTTGGTTTTGGTGGTTGTCGTGCAGGCGGTCTTGTTGATCGTGCTGGCAGTTGGCGATTCGGAGGGGGAGGGTGGTTCGGCTTCCCCGTTGGGAGTGCCCCCTGCCGTTCCCCCCATTCCGGTCAGCGCAGCCGCGGTCGGCGGTGAAGCGGGCGCGCCTGAGGAAGCGGGGAATCCCGTTTCTGTGTTGTCGGGGGCGGTTCACTATGTCACCTATCTGGCCGAGCAGGGTTTTGTTCCTGAGCGCTTGGAGGTCGAGGTTGGGGAGACGGTGGTGTTTGTGAATGCGTCGGGCGCGGATTTCTGGCCGGCTTCAAATATTCATCCGACGCATGAGATTCTGCCCGCGTTCGATTCGCTGGGGCCGGTTCCGGCGGGGCAGGCATGGGAGTTCGTGTTCGATGAGGCGGGCCAGTGGCAATACCACGACCATCTGTACCCGCCCGAGGGCGGTGTGGTCATCGCTGTTGAGGCCGTTGCCGCCGAACCCGGCGCCGGAGAGGGGTTGGGAGAGGCTGTGGATGGGGAGGCCGGCAGCGGCGATCTCGGCCCGCGGGGCGAGCTGGGGCCGCTGGTGATCGAGATGCCCGATGTTGAGTTCGCCGAGCTTGCCGGGGACGCGGCTGACCGCTATTCGGGGATCTATGCCGACGACGGTGAACTCGAGCGGGTCGTCGAGGAGTTCGGGCCGTCGAACGCTCTGAGGATTCTCAAAGCCATCGAGCTCGAGACCAGCGGAGACTGTCACAACCGTGCTCACGATGCCGGACGGATTGCCTATGAGCTGTTCGGACCCGCAGCGTTCGCGCTGGCGTCCCATGAGTGCCAGTCGGGCGGTTTCCACGGTGCGACCGAGGCGCTGTTCGCGAGCCGCGGCACCGCGAGCCTTGCCGAGGATGTGGCTGTTTTGTGCTCAGATGCCCCTAACCCGTTTATCCGCCACCAGTGCCTGCACGGGATCGGGCACGGGATCATGGCCTGGTCGAACTACGAGCTGCACCAGTCGCTGGAGTTGTGCGACGCGATTGCCGCATCGCTGGACCAGCAGTCCTGCTACTCGGGGGTGTTCATGGAGAACGTGGTCGGAGGGCTCAGCGGCCTCATGGGCCACACCACCGAGTACCTGCGCCCCGACGACCCCGTCTATCCGTGCGACGTGGTGGCCGACCGGTACCGGGCCGACTGCTACTTCTACCAGACCTCTCACATGGTCCGAGTGCTCGATTACGACATGGCCGCGGTCGCCCAGACCTGCACCGAGGCCCCGGCGGGCTCGGCCTATCACTGCTTCGGGTCATACGGTCGAGATGCCGCATCCTTCGCCCAGAACGACCCCGCTGCCTCGATCGAGCACTGCAAGCACGCCCCGACCGCTGATCTGAACGCGGCATGCACGCGCGGGGCCGTGCAGAACGGCTTCTGGGAAAAGCCCGGAGCGCCGCGGGCGGTGCAGTACTGCGCGCTGTTGGACAGCGACCCCCAAAGTCATCCGGTGAGTCGGGAAGTCTGCTACCAGACCATCACCGACAGAGCACGCGACGTCTTCGGAACAGCCGAGGAGTACGAGCAGTTCTGCGCTCAGCTACCAGCCGACCGCCACGCCGCTTGCCGCCAAACACTCGGCTTGTAGCCGATGGAGGTTTCCCGCACGGCAAGGCGGCCGTCCCTGGGCCAAGGGGGAGCCTCAGGTCAGGGGCCGAGGGCCGTGATGGGGGTGACCTGGACGCCGTCGGGGCGGGTATAGGCGAAGCCCAAAGCGGTGATGACCACCATGGCGACAAGCTGTTCGGCGCGGTCAGCAGCCACCTTGTCGCGCACGCGTCGCAGCGACTGGGCCGCGGCCTCGATCGCGTCGCCGCCCCCCAGCTTGACCTCTACTGCAAGCCACCTCCCGTCGGGCACCTCGACGATGGCGTCGGCTTCGGTGCCCGCAGCGTCGCGCAGCTGGAAGATGCGCCCGTCGTGGGGCTGCGCTAGGACGCGCAGATCCCTCACAACGAGTGACTCGAACAGCAGGCCGAGTGCGGACATATCGCCCATCAGCCGCTCGGCATTGGCGCCGAGAGCGGCAGCCGCTAGCGATGGATCGGCCAGATGCCACTTGGCCGACTTCCGCAACGGTGCCCGAGAACGCAGGCGGACCGACCACGCGGGCTGTTCTTCGACCACGAATATCCGCCGCAACGCGTCGAGGTAGGCGCGAACCGTGTGGCGGTGCAGCGGATCCGGCTCCGCATCCGCGCCCAGCGTGCTCATGCTGGCTTCGGTCGCAACGTTTCGCGCCAGCGACTGGAGCAACCGCTCCACACCGGCGGGACTTCGCACGGCGCCATCGCCGACGAGCACGCTCGGCTTCGAGTGCTGCTACTACATGAGCCTTCGATCCGCTCGAAAGCCTCTTCGGTCGGCGGCGGCCCCCGTGACCAGACAGCCATCACCATTTCCGACCCCGAGGTTGAGAATGCCTGTGTGAACCGGTGCAAGGCATGGCAGCGCACCAAGTACGACGGCGGCTGGGGCGCCATCACCTGGCCTGCCGAATACGGCGGCCGGGGACTGAGCGGCATCCACGACGGTATCTTCAAGGAGGAGGAGGCCAAGCGGGTGTCGGCCACCGGGGTGTTCGCGGTGGGCATCGGCATGACCGGCCCCACCATCATCGCCCACGGCACCGCCAGCCAAAAGGAGCGGTTCCTGCCCGCCATGCTCAAGGGCGAGGTGGTGTGGTGCCAGCTTTTCTCTGAGTCGGTGGCCGGGTCTTTTCTCATCCCAGCCCTCGGGTGCCTCTTCGGTGTACATGATCCCGGCGGTCAGAAGGTGTGCGACGCCAAGCGCCCGATGAGGATCGTCATGCGATCGGGCGTGCCCTTTGCCTTCGCCGGACTGTGGTCAGTGTGGACCGATCCCGAAGGCAACCGCATTCCGTCGCGCACCATCATCACCACCGCGGCAAACGAAGTGCTCAAGCCGATCCATCATCGGATGCCGGTTATCCTGCCGAAGAGGCGGAGGGCCTCTGGCTGGACACCCACCTCGACGACAGCGACGCGTTGGCCCAACTTCTCGAGCCATCCTCCGCCGACGCTATGGAAGCCTATGATGTATCCCGCTTGGCGAACTCGGCGTCCAACGACCTCCCCGAGGTAACCGCGCCGCTGCCTCAACTCCCCTTCTAAACTGGTAGTTTGGGCCTATGCGGTTGGAACGGGCTGTGGGCTATGGCGCGCTGGTCAGCACCGGCGTACTCATTGCCCACGCATTCGGCTATCTGATCGCCTATTCCAGCGCTGCCGACCGCAGCATTGCTCTGGCCGGACACGCCTACTTTGGCCCGACAGCCTGGGTGATCATCCCGCTGGCCTCGCTGCTCATCGCCGCGGTGGTGGTCCGGGCCGCAGCTCGCAGCGCGGTCGCCGGGTTCCGGCCGGGAGTGGTGTCGGCTGCTGTTATGGCCGGATTCTTCGCACTCGAGGTACTGGAGCGCGTACCCGCCGGTGAGCACCATGCCGCGTTCACCGAGCCCGGCGTGGTAGTCGGCCTGATCCTGTCGCTTCCAGTGGGATGGGTGCTGGCCAAGCTCGCCCGAAGCATCGAGCGCATTGTCGAGGCCATCGTCAACAGCTCCCGGCGCCGGTGGTCCCGCCAGGTGGTGCTGGCCGCCCTAGTCGAGGCACTGGCGGCAAACATTGGGCGGTTCTTCAGCCTGCTTCCCTCTCCCCGCGGTCCTCCCGGGCTGCGTGTTCTGACCATCTGACCTGAACACGCCCCTAAGAGAGGAGCCCAAAATGAAATCAACTCGCTATGCGCGGGGGCTGGTCGGCCTGCTGGCCATTCTCGGCTTGCTGGCCGCCGCCTGCGGCAACGACGACACTGTGGGACCGGCGCCGACGACCGACCCCACAATCGCCCCCGAGACCCCGCAACCCACTGCCAGCCATTCTGACGAAATGGCCATGGAGGAAACCGACGACGATCACGACCGCGATCGCGGACACGACCACACCACTCTGATGGAGGTGGGCTACGAACCGGTGCCCACCATCGAGCTCAAAACCCACCTCGACCCCGCATCGGGCGTCAACCTCGAGATCATTACGACTGGCTTCACCCTGGCGCCTGAAAGAGCCTCGACCGACCCGGTCGACGGAGAAGGGCACTTCCACATCTATGTGGACGGGGTGAAGCTCAGGCGGACGTACGACCATTGGGCCCACGTCGGTCTCAAGGAGCCCGGCGACTACGAAATCCGAGTGGAGATGTCGGCTAACAACCACGCCCCGCTAGCGGTGAACGGAGAAATCCTCGATGCCACCGCCGTGGTGACCATTACCGGTGCTGCTGAGGATTCTGAACCCATGGAGATGGAGGACAGCGTGGGTACCACCATCGAGCTAGAGGTGGTTGGCGGCAAACCGGTGGACGGGGTGCAGCGCTTCGGGGTCGACGCCGGAGACGACGTCACCATCGTCGTGAACGGCGATACCACCGACGAGCTCCACTTCCACGGCTACGACTTGGTGGTGCCCTTCGCTCCGGGACAGCCCGGCACCATCACTTTCGAGGCCAACATCCCCGGCATCTTCGAGGTGGAGACCCACCACCACGGTGATCTGGTGATGGAGCTCCAAGTGGGATGATCCCGTTGCGACCATGCTGAATGCCGTGCCAGCCCACGGGGTGGGGGCGCGGGGCGACTTACCCCTGCCGTTCTACCTGTTCGGCATCGGCGCGGCTGCGGGCGCCTTTCTCAGGGTTGACTACCCTGACCCCCCGCATCGACCTGCTGGCCGTGCTGTTGGTGCTGCTGGGCGGCACCACTTTCGACTCGCTGGCCAGCAGCACCCTGTGGCCCGATCTGGTCGGCACCCCCCGAGGCTGGACCTCCACCGGCATCAACACCGCAGGAATGATCGTCGTCATTGCGATCATGGCCGCGCTCTACTACCTGGGGTCGCTGGCCGTGGGCTGGTTCACCGAGCAGCCAGCCTCCGAAGTAGCCCGGCGCTTCGCCCACTCCCTGGTACCCACGACAACAACCACACGCCGCCTGACTCCCGCAAACCCACTCCAACAAACAGGTGACACATCATCACCGGACGAAGTTCACAGCGAGCCGCGAGTCTCACGTCGTAACCGATCAGGCTGCGGCCCAAATGGATAAGGCAGTCGCTCTCGTTTTAGACCATCAGTGACATGTTGCGGGCTTCGCCACTATCCAACCTGGTGTGTGGGGACCCGTAAACCTTCTGGGTCCGCGGTCTGGCGGGTTGTTTCGGAGGTTCTCCACTCTTCGGCCAGGGCCTCGGCGTGGAACTCGGTGATGATGTTCGCCAAGCCCATCCCGGGGAGGGCTTCGCGGAACTCGCCGGGGGTTATGTAGAAGAACTCGCGGCGCAGGTTGACGAGGTTGACGCGCTTGTCAGCGAAGTGGCGGTGGAGCCTGGTTTCGAGATCGACGGCGTCCTCGGCGAATACGAGGGCGTGGAGGTCGTAGCCGAAGGGCACCGAGGCGTCGCCCAGCTCCTTGACGCGGTCCATCGGTTCGAGGCGTCTCGTCATGCCGATCTTGACCATCCGCTCGCCGAATGAGCCGATGTTGGAGATGACGTACACGTATCCTGCCCTGATGTTGGCCGCCCGGTAGTCCACGGTCTCGATGGCGCTGTCGAGTTCCTGGAGCTGGACTTCGAGCGCGGCGATGTCCTCGGCGCTGCCGCTGGAAGCGCGCAGTGAGGCGAGAGTCTGCTGGTAGTGGGCCTGCTCCTTGCGGAGGCGCTCGCGCTCGGCTTCGATCTCCTTGCGGGCTTTGGCCTCTTCTCTGAGCCGGGACCGTTCCTCTTTGGCCGCCTCTTTCTCCTCTTCCTTCTTGGCGAGCCAGTCGGCGACCAGTTCGAGTTCGAGGCGGCGCGTTCTGTGGTAGTCGGCCGCAATGGAGATCTCCATGGGCTGAGCGCCGAGCCGGTCGATGATGCGTCGCGACTGGTCGATCTTGTCGAGGGCGGCGTCGAGGCGGAAGGGGCGCATCTTGTCCACGAGGGCGGCGGCCTCGCTGTTGTAGGCGCGCAGCAGCAGCTTGGATGTGTCATTTATCATCTTGCGGCCCTTGGCGGCGCTGTTGTTGACATGCCACTCGGCGGACGTGGTCGTGACTGCCGTCTTCTCCTTGACCATCTCCTTCATGCGCGCCCGAATGGCCTTGAGCCGGTCGGCGTAAGCTGCGGCGTCCTCAAGGGCGTGCCGGTACTGGTACACGCCGACCTCCTGGAGCATGACCGTGTCCTCGGTGGCGATCACCTCCTCTCGCAGCTCTGCAAGATACTCGCCCGCCTCGACAGCCTCGGTCCGCGCTCGGGCGGCCTCTGCCTCGGCCTGTACTCTGGCGGCGTCGGCCTCGGCCTTTGCGGCAGTGAGCTGGTCGATGAGCTCGCTCATCTCGTCCACGGTGGCTTGCAGGCCCTGGGGAGTCGCCAGCTCGGCGAGCTGGGAGACGGCGGTGTGGAGCTGCTCGATGTCGGCGAGCATCTTCTTGCGCCCGCCGAGCCGCGGGTAGTCGCGCGTCCGCACGGTGTCCAGAACATTGGCGATGCGGGGACCCCGAGGGGCAGCGTCGGTCATGGCCGGGTATGCTATCGCCCTCGCCGGTTTGCAGTCCATTGTCACACCCCAATTCAACGCACAGAGCTCCGCATGGGAACGCCGTGGACCATGTAGTAAACGGAGGCCAGGCTCAGTAGGTTGGGAGCTGAATGTCGAATGTGCCAACCAAGAATGTTCTAACCCAGGCTCTTTGGACCCAGGCAGGGAATCAGCGATCCACATCGTTCGTCATGTCTCTGGGTGGGCATGCGTAAATCGTCAGCCGTTGGATGCGAAAAGTCTCCATGGCTTCTCGGGTGCTCCGGTCGTGGTCAATTCATCGCCGTCGAACAACTGGTGGATCGTCGGGATGGTAACGGGCTACATAGACACACAAGAGAAGAAAGGAGTATCCAAGTCCCATAATCGGATCAACATTTTCTTCAACGCGGGATTTACCGTATGCATACAAGCAAGCAGAATCGTTCAAGCCATTAGAAGCGAAACTGACTGATCCCACACGGCTCAAAATGCGCTTCACAGACCCAATGGCCACGATGCACAACAGCCCCGCTTGTTTGCGCGGGACGGTGAGATGGGTGCATTTGCTTCTATGGAGTTTGTCAACAGGTCCTAGAGTGCAGGTTCCCCTAGGTCTGTTCCAGGCAATTCAGCCGATGTTCTGGATTTTGTTTCCCCGTCATCAGGAATGCTTATGGTCCTCACGAGCAGATCGACGATCCCTTGGCCGCGTGGGTGCTCTGACCGGATCAATGTGATGCTGAATCCGCCGACAATCAGCCCGAGGAGGACAACGACGATTGCTGTGTAGGCGGAGTAGTAGTGTATGTCGTTTTCGCGGGAAATGGACTCTATCGATTCCAAATAGAAGAGAGCGAAGATCGCCAACGCGGGAGCGGTGGCAACAAGTGTCCTGAATGAAGCGTAAGGCAAACTCAAGCTTTCGCCGGAGCTTTGCCTTATGACCTTGACCTTGCAAACCCGCTGTCCCACCGTGCCCCCGAACACAGAAGTTCCAACCGACTGATAAACAAAGCAGACCAGGGCGGCAACAATCCATGGATATAATGGCGGGCTGCCTTGATCCCCTTCAACATAGAAGGAGGCAAAGATTCCCACGGTTGCAATAGCAGCAATTGACAGGAGTATCCACATTGCAAAGTCAATTACCCAGGGAAATGCAGAAGCCCGAGGAGGATATTCGCCGCCTTGAGGGTCAAATGTATGAGAGACAGCGTTGAGTATGGTCGTCGACGACAGCAGCCACGCCATAGACGCAAGAAGCGAAGAAACGGCCACCATAGCAGATATGTCACGAGCCGTTCCCGGCGGCAGCGCCGGCAATACAAGGGCAGAGGATGAGAATATGAGAGCCAAACCGGTAAGCACACACTTCCGCAACCCGATTTCGGCCAATGACATCTTCTTGTGAAACTTTTGCAGCATAGCTGCACACAACATGACAATTACGCTGAAAACCAATTTGTCCAATCGACCGAAGAGCGTGACATAGTCCACAAAGTCGCGATGAAGCCAAATGATATAGACGAAGAGATACGCGGACATCACGACAGCAATCACGACCGGCATGGGATGCTTCCTGAAACCCTTCCAACCCACGCCCTTAGGGTCTAGGTCGTACCGTGTCCTCTGTCGCAGACGCCAAGCCAAATCAGCTACGGCTGACATCCTAGCCGAATGCCGGGGGGTCTGTCAAAAACTGACAGACCCCCTCTCACGAAAAGGGGGGAAGCTCAGGTCTGACGGCTTTCGGACTCTTCGGTCGTGCATTGGGGTTGCGACCGGTTGGATGCGGTTTACGACCGGCGCTGCGGAGGGTTGCGACCGGTCGCGGCAGGTGCCGTGGTGCATGATGGCGGGCATGAGCAAGGTTCTTGGCCATCTGCGGGCAGTGGGTTGCGGCAGTGCTGCTCGTGTTGGCGGGCCAGGGATGCGGGCTGTGATAGATGTATATTTCTCAGATCGACTCTGGCATATTTCTCATATGGGCTCTGTCGAAGTTCTGACAGGTCTGGGACCGGTGTTCTCGACCCGGGAGTTCGAGCGGGCGGCCGGGGTGCGCCCGTCTTCGGCGTCGCGCGCACTGGGGGAGTTGGCGGCCGGGGGC
>JAPYOG010000291.1 GCA_028278785.1 Candidatus Poriferisocius anaerobius
GGGGAGGTCGGGGACCGGCGCCCGGCCCCCGCCGGGGACCGCGCGGCCCGGGCCGATCCTCAGGCGCTCCCAACGGATCCGGCGCCGGGCCACCGGGCCGGTTGCCGGCGCCACTGGCGGCACGCGGCCCGGCCAGCGTGCTCGGTGCTCCTCCCGGCGGTGCGGCGAGCCCGGCAGGCAGGGGCCGGGGCGGTCCCCCGCGGCCTCAGCAGAGACGGCGCAAGAGCCGGCGGCGTCGGCGGGTGGCCGAAGACCTCCAGCCGATGGACATCCCGGACTACACCCCGGCAGATACCTCGGTGCCAGTCGGGGAAGTCGTGATCGAACGGGCTTCCACACCGCTGGAGGTAGGTCCGAAGCTGAACCAGACTGCATCCGACGTGGTCCGATTCCTCATGCAGCAAGGGGAGATGGTTACCGCCACCCAATCGCTAGCAGACGAGATGATCGAGCTGTTCGCCGCTGAGGTCGGCGCCGAGATCCGCCTCGTGGATCCCGGAGAGGAGCAGGAGCAGGAGCTGCTCAGGCTGCTCGAAGTCGACGTCGAGGGGGACGACCTCGACGGCGAACTCCCGGTTAGGCCCCCGGTTGTCACGGTTATGGGCCACGTAGACCACGGCAAGACCAAGCTGCTCGACCAGATTCGCAGCGCCAACGTGGCTGCCGGGGAAGCCGGCGGCATTACCCAGCACATCGGCGCTTACCAGGTGGACAGGGAAGGCAGAATGCTGACCTTCATCGACACCCCCGGTCACGCGGCGTTCACCGCCATGCGGGCTCGGGGGGCCGATGCCACCGATATCGTGGTTTTGGTGGTGGCGGCTGACGACGGGGTCATGCCCCAGACCCTGGAAGCCATCAACCATGCCCGTGCAGCCGATGTGCCCATCGTGGTGGCGATCAACAAGATCGACCGCGACAATGCCGATCCCACTCGGGCCATGCAGCAGCTTTCCGAGCACGAGCTGATTCCCGAGCAGTGGGGGGGAGACACCATCATGGTGGAGCTCTCAGCCCTCCAGAACTTGGGAATCGACGACTTGCTGGAGCACCTTACCGTTGTGGCCGAGGTGGAGGATCTCCGGGCCAGCGCAGCGGGGCGGGCTCGGGGTGTGGTGCTGGAGTCGAACTTGGACATCGGGCGAGGCCCTGTCGCCACCTTGCTGGTGCAGCATGGGTCGCTCAAGCGCGGCGATCCGGTTGTTGCCGGGGCCTCTTGGGGCCGGGTCCGGGCGCTGCTCGACGACCGCGGCAACCAAATCCAAGAGGCGCTTCCCTCAAAACCGGTGCAGGTGCTCGGGTTGTCCGATGTTGCCAACGCCGGCGACGCTTTCATCGTTGCTCCCAGCGAGAAGGTGGCCGCCAAAGTCGCCCAGACCCGGGAGCACGCGCAGCGGGTGGCCAGCCTGGGGCGCGACGCCGCCGCTGCCATCGGCGGCGCCAGGTTGGAGGACATCTTCAGCCAGATCCAGGTCGGCGAGACCGCCACCTTGAACCTCATTGTGAAAGCCGACGTGAACGGCTCTCTTGAAGCGGTGGTGGACAGCCTCCAGCGGCTCGGGCGCGACGAGGTCAAGCTGGCTTTCGTCCATCGGAGCGTGGGCGGCGTCACCGCCAACGACATCCAGCTGGCCGCCGCCGCCAACGCCACCATCATCGGCTTCAACGTCCGACCCGACCGCAAGGCCCGAGAGCTGGCCGATCTGGAGAAGGTGGAAATCCGCACCTACGAGATCATCTACAAGCTGATCGAGGATGTGGAGAATGCCATGGTCGGAATGCTCGCTCCCGAGTTCGAAGAGGTTGTCACCGGCGATGCCGAGGTGAGGGAGATCTTTCGGATTCCCCGGGTGGGCGCGGTGGCCGGCTGCTACGTGCTCAATGGCGTCATCGCCCGGGGCGCGCAGGTTCGGTTCCTGCGCGATGGCGCGGTCATCTGGCGGGGAACGGTGTCGTCGCTGAAGCGCTTCAAAGAGGACGTGCGCGAAGTGCATTCCGGTTTTGAGTGCGGCATCGGGCTGTCCGATTTCCAAGACCTCAAACAAGGCGACATCATCGAGACCTTCGAGGAGCGGGAAGTCGCTCAGGTCTGACGGCAGGGGGGTCTGATGAGCGTTCTTGCCGCGGCCGGCTCGTTGGCACACCGGTTGAGCGCCGGCGCGTAGATGGCCCGCGGCCGGGCGTCACGCCCCTCCCGTTACTCGCGGTCAGCTCGGCTGGGGGAACTGCTGCGGGAGATCGTGGCCTCGGAACTCGCCCGGATGGACGATGAGCGCTTGGAGCTGGTCAGCATCACGGGCGTGGAGACCAGCGCCGAGCTCAGCCGGGCCACGGTGTACGTCAGCGTGCTGGACCAGGAATCGGCGCCGAATGCCCTGGATGCCTTGCAGGAGCATCGCCTCCTGCTCAAGCAGGCGGTGGCCCGCTCCTCCGCTGTGAGAAAGGTGCCGGATCTGGTATTCGAGCTCGACCCGTCGATAGCGGCGGGAGAGCGGGTGGATCGGATCCTGCGCAACCTGGCCGACGGGGTCGGGGGATGACAGCCCTCGACGGGCTGGCGGTCATCGACAAAGAAGCTGGGTGGACTTCCCACGATGTGGTGGCCAAGGCCCGGCGTGTCTTGGGCACCAGGAAAGTGGGCCACGCGGGCACTCTGGATCCCGATGCCACCGGGGTGCTGTTGCTGGGGGTTGGCCGAGCCACCAGGCTTTTGCGATTCCTCACTCCATTGACCAAGAACTACGCGGGCGAGTTGGTGCTGGGTGTGGAGACCGCCACGCTGGATGCGTCAGGGGAGATAACGGCCACCCACGACATGTCCGCTGTCACCCCTGAGCAGGTGGCATCCGCCGCATCGGGTTTTGTCGGCGCCATCATGCAGGTGCCCCCGATGGTGTCCGCGGTGAGGGTCGGCGGTCGCCGCTTGTACGAGCTGGCGCGCGATGGGGTGGAAGTGGAGCGCGATGCCCGCCCGGTGACCGTCCACGAGCTCCAGGTTGCGCCCGTTGACGCCGAAGCCGGGGTGTACCGGATGCAGGTGAGCTGCTCGTCGGGAACCTATATACGCTCGCTGGCCGCCGACATCGGCGCTGCGCTGGGAGGAGGGGGATATTTGCGGTCGCTGCGGCGGCTGTCCGTCGGCTCCTTCGGGGTGCAAGAGGCCCGGCCCGTGCATGCCGCCGAGCTTTTGGCGATGCCCCATGCGCTGCGCGACTACCCCTCGGTTCAGATCGACGATGCCCTCGGTCGCCGGGTGTCCAGCGGGCAGGTGCTGAGGGCCGGCGACTTGGCAGTGCAGGGAGAGGGGCCGTGGGCAGTGCTGGGCGCTGAGCAGCAGCTTCTAGCGGTTTATGAGTCCTACGCTCCCGGTCTGGTCAAGCCGGCAGTGGTGATTCCAGCGAGCGCTTGAGGTTCTGGCTTTGAGGCGACCGGGATTGCCTTGTTTGAGCTTGTGGCCGCTACCGTGCTGAGCGGTGCAGGTCATAGACGACTTCGGCTGCCTGAGGGGCGGCGAGGCCACCGCAGCCAGCATTGGCGTGTACGACGGGGTCCACGTCGGCCACCAGGCGGTGATCAAACGCCTTGTCGCAGAGGCGGATCGGCTGGGTGTGGCACCGGCGGTGATCACCTTCGATCGCCATCCGGCCTTGGTCCTGCGACCGGAGAACGCCCCGAAGCTGCTGAACTCCCTGGACCAGAAGCTGGAGCTGCTGGAGGCGGCCGGGGTTCAGTACGTGTATCTGATTGAGTTCTCCCCGGACAGGGCCCACACCATGCCCGAGCACTTCGTGCGTCAGGTCTTTGTGGACAGGCTGGGAGTGCGGAGCATCGTGGTGGGCGCGGACTTCCACTTCGGACGGTCCCGTCTGGGGAACATCGACACCCTGAGGAGATTCGGCCGGGAGATGGGATTCGAGGTCCACGCGGTGAAGCTCTTGCGCCACGACGAGCAATGGCCCGAGCCGGTTTCATCCACCGCGGTGCGCCGGGCTCTGGCCGGAGGCGACGTCCGCACCGCGGCGGCCATGCTGGGACGTCTGCACGAGATCAGGGGAAAGGTGGTGCTGGGCGACCGGCGGGGGACGGCGATCGGGTTCCCCACCGCCAACATCCCGGTGTCGATGGCCATGGCCTGGCCCGCCGATGCCGTGTATGCCGGGTGGTATACCCGTCCCGACGGCGTCCGGCACATGGCCGCCATCAATATCGGGCGCCGCCCCACCTTCCATGAGCACGCCCAGCAATCGCTGCTGGAGGCTCATCTTCTGGACTTCGAGGGCGACTTGTACGGCGAGGAGGCCAGGGTCGAGTTCGTGGAGCTGCTGAGAAGCGAGCACCGGTTCGACGGCATTGAATCGCTGGTGAAGCAGCTCCGGGCCGATGTCGCGCTCTCCCGGGAGATCCTGGAAGCCGAGTCATCCCGCTAGCCCGGCGCCAGGCCGCAGCGGGCAGCCCGGTCTGGTGGCTGCGCCATGGGCGCGATCAGCGGGCGGGAGCTTCGCCGCGGCCTTCCAGCAGGCTCTGGACCGCGGCGCGGGTGGGCATGGAGGGCTGGGCACCGGGAACCGACACCGCAAGGGCGCCGGCGGCGTTGGCGAAGCGGACAGCCTCGATGAGCACACGACCCTCGGCCAGCGCCACACCCAGAGCCCCGCAGAAGGCGTCGCCTGCGCCGGTTGGGTCGACCACCCGTGCGGGGTAGGGGGGAATCACCACCCCGTCGGCTTGCGCCCCCAGGCCTCCCAGGGTGAGGACTGTTCGGCAATGGGCGGTGTCGGCGCCGGTGGCCGCCACTTGGGATTGCTCTGCCCGGTTCATCACCAGCACATCGGCCAGCGGCGCGACTGCTTCCACGAGAAAGGGGTCGACCGGGGCAGGGTTGAAGACCACGCTGGCGCCGCCCGAGCGGGCGGCCTGCGCGGCCCGTCGGGCGCCCGCGGCGGCTACCTCGCCCTGGAGCAGCAGGACGTCGGCCGAGGCTATGACCTCGGCGGCCGCTTCGGCGTCGGCCGCCCCGGTGCTGGCATTGGCGCCGGCAACGACGATGATGGAGACCTCGTCCGGGGTGATGAGCGGCACTGCCGTGCCGGTGGGCCCATCGGCGGTGCGCACCAGGCTGGCGTCCACACCGTTGCTGTCCAGAACGCCGCGCAGCCATCGGCCGCGGTCGTCGTCGCCGACGCATCCAACCATGTGCGCTTCGGCCCCCAGCCGAGCCGCAGCCGTGGCCTGATTGGCGCCTTTGCCGCCGGCGAACGACTCCATCTTGTCGGCTCGCAGGGTTTCGTCGGGGCCGGGCAGCCGGTGGAGCCAGATGGACAGGTCGCAGTTCAAACTGCCGAACGACACAACCTTCACGGTTTAATTATTGCTCACAGCGCTCAGGTAGGTGTTTTGTCCAACATGGTGCTAGTTTGAAGCCGTCCCCGGGCAAAGGCACCGCCTCAATCACATGGAGCAGTGCGAACACCCATTCTCTGACGACGAAAACACCGGGTAGGGATGGCCGAGAAGCTACCGTCTAAAGCCGCGACAATCGAACAGCACCGACTGCACGACGCTGATACCGGTTCGCCCGAGGTTCAGATTGCTTTGCTCACCGAGCGGATCAATCACCTCACCGAACACCTCAAGGTACATGTCAAGGACCACCACAGCAGGCGAGGCTTGCTGACGATGGTGGGACGCAGGCGACGGCTGCTCGACTACGTCAAGGACAACGACGTGGAGCGGTATCGGGGAATCATCGCCGAACTCGGGCTTCGCCGCTGAGAACCGGGTGTAGCTCCGGGCGACTTCAAGAAAAACAAACAAGCGGGCCCAAAGAGAGGCCAGCTGCCAGTTGAAGGGGCCTAGCAGGGCTGGACCTCTCCAACTGGGAACTGGCGACGTGGGCTCGCTCGGACCTTGCATGGTCCGGAGAGGAGCAACAATGGCGGAAGCCATCACCGTCTCGGCCGCGATCAGCGGTGCCGAGAGCAAAACCCTGTCCTTTGAGACGGGCCGTCTGGCCGGTCAGGCCGATGGGGCCGTGCTCGTCCGAATGGGCGGCACAACCATCCTGGTTACCGCCACCGCGGCCCGCCGGGTCCGCGAGGGATCGGACTTCTTCCCCCTCACCGTGGACATCGAGGAGCGGATGTACGCCGCCGGCAAGATTCCCGGTTCGTTCTTCCGAAGGGAGGGCCGGGCCCCGGAGTCGGCCATTTTGACCTGTCGGCTGATCGACCGACCGCTTCGGCCCTCGTTCCCCGACGGATTCCGCAACGAAGTCCACATTGTGGGAACCGTTCTGGGCGCCGATCAGGAGAACCCCTATGACGTGATCGCCATCAACGGCGCGTCGGCCGCCCTGAGCATTTCGGGCATTCCCTTCGCCGGCCCGATCGGCGCGGTGCGGGTGGCCCACACCCCCGATGGGGAGTGGATCCCCCACCCCTGTTTCAACGAGGTCGCCGAGTCCACGTTCGAGATGGTGGTTGCCGGCCGGATTCTGGACGACGGCGACGTGGCCATCATGATGGTGGAGGCCAACGGCACCGAGGCGAGCTGGGAGCTGTACGGCGATGGCGCCCCCAAAGTGGACGAGGCGGCCCTGGCCACCGGCTTGGAGAAGTCCAAGGAATGGATCAAAGACGCGGTGGGCCTCCAGCGCCGGCTGATCGCCACAGCCGGGGTGAAGCCCCCCATGGAGTACGACCTCCAAACCGACTACACCCCCGAGGTCTCCGCAGCGGTGGCCGAGGCGGGCGCTGAGCGGCTGGCTTCGGCCATGTCCATAGCCGACAAGGCCGAGCGCCAAGAAGCCGAGGCGCAGGCCAAGGAGTCGATCGTAGCGGCGTTGGCCGAGCAGTTCGGCGAAGTGGAGGGGGCAGACAAGCAGATCTCCGCCGCTGTCCGCTCGCTCACCAAGAGCATTGTCCGCAACCGCATCGTCCATGACGGCGTGCGGATCGACGGGCGGGGCACCGCCGATATCCGTTCGCTGGCCGCCGACATCGGGGTCGTGGACACCGCTCACGGTTCCGGGCTGTTCGAGCGGGGCGAGACCCAGGTGCTCAACATCACCACGCTGGGCACCGCCCGCATGGACCAGATGATCGACGGGATCGACCCCATCGACAAGAAGCGCTACATCCACCACTACAACTTCCCGCCCTACTCAACAGGGGAGACCGGTTTCATGCGGGGGCCCAAGCGCCGGGAGATCGGCCACGGCGCCTTGGCCGAGAAAGCCCTGGTGCCGGTGATTCCGAGCATGGACGAGTTCCCCTACACCCTGCGTTTGGTCTCGGAGGTGCTGTCCTCCAACGGCTCCACTTCGATGGCCTCGGTGTGCTCGTCCACGCTGTCGCTCATGGACGCCGGCGTGCCCATCAAGGCGCCGGTGGCCGGCATAGCCATGGGGCTGGTGTTCCACGAGGGCCGCTACACCACGCTGACCGACATCTTGGGCGCCGAGGACGCCTTTGGCGATATGGACTTCAAGGTGGCGGGCACTGCCGAGTGCGTGACCGCGCTCCAGCTCGACACCAAGATCGACGGCCTGCCCGCCGACGTCCTGACCGATGCGCTCAACCAGGCCCGTGACGCCCGGCTCAAGATATTGGAGGTCATGGCCGAGGCCATCGAGTCCCCCCGGGACGATGTCCGCCCCAATGCTCCCAAGATCATCAAGTTCGAGATCCCGCCCGACAAGATCGGCGAGGTCATAGGGCCCAAGGGCAAGGTCATCAACTCCATTCAGGCCGAGACCGGCGCCGAGGTCAATGTGGACGACGGCCAGGACACCGGCATCGTCACCATCTCCTCGCCCGACCGGGACAGCGTCTATGAGGCGGAGCGGCAAATCCGTCTGATCTTGGATCCGCCGACCGCCGATGTGGGAGAGGTCTACAGCGGCAAGGTGGTGAACATCACCTCCTTCGGCGCTTTTGTCAACATCCTGCCGGGGCGCGATGGCCTGGTCCACATATCCAAGCTCGGCCGGGGTCGGCGCATCGACAGGGTCGAAGACGTGGTGGCGCTGGGCGACGATCTGGAGGTTGTCGTCGAGGACATCGACCCCAACGGCAAGATCAGCCTCAAGCTCACCGGGGACGACAGCAGCGACGATCGCGGTGCGCGGCCTCGCTCCGATGACCGCGGCGGCCGGGGCCGGGATGATCGTCGGGGCCGGGACGACCGCCGCTTCGACGACCGCCGGGACGACCGTCGGGATCGCGGCAATCGCGGCTCTGACGACCGTCGGGATCGCGGCAGCCGCGGCTCTGACGACCGTCGGGATCGCGGCAATCGCCGTTTCGATGATCGCGATGGCCGGGGCCGGGATGATCGTCGGGGCCGGGACGACCGCCGCTTCGATGATCGCGATGGCCGGGGCCGCGACGAGCGGGAGGGGCCGTCGCGGGTAGCCTCTTTCGAGGATGACTTCGAGGCGCAGCTTCGCGACGAGTTCGGCGACCTCGGCCCCAGCGGTGGTCAGGGTCGGCGGGGTCGGAGCCGCGACCGGGCCCGCTAATCGATATCGGACGACGACTCCGCTTGCCTGCCGATACCGATCATTTCGACCTCCCCGCCTGTATCGTCTGCGTGATGCTTCACCGATGATTTCGACCTCCCCGCCTGTATCGTCTGCGTGATGCTTCGGGTAGGAGTGTTCGGCGCCGGGGGCAGGATGGGCGCCGCCGTCTGCGATGCGGTGGCCGGCGATCCCGGCCTGGAGTTGGTGGCCGCCGTCGATCCCAACCGGGCGGGTGCGAGTGCGGGCGGCCTGGTTGCGGTTGCCGATCGCCAAGCGGTTGCCGACGCGGGGGCCGATGTGGCGGTGGACTTCACCATCGCCGAGGCCGCCCGAGACAACCTGATCTGGTTGGCCGATCAGCAGATCCATGCCGTGGTGGGCACAACCGGGTTCACCGACGGCGACTTGGAGGCTTTTGCCGCTGCCTATACCGCCGCCCAGCGGGCATGCGTCATCGCCCCCAATTTCGCCATCAGCGCGGTGCTCTTGATGCGCTTCGCGGAGCTGGCCGCCCCCTACTTCGACACTGCCGAGGTGATCGAGCTGCACCACGACGCCAAGATCGATGCCCCGTCGGGAACCGCTCGCCTTACCGTGGAGAAGATGGCCGCCGCGTCGGCCGACTGGGCGCCCGACCCAACCGTGCATGAGATGCTGCCCGGTGTGCGGGGGGCCAAAGGCCCTGCGGGCATCCGCGTCCACTCGGTTCGGATGAGGGGGATGGTGGCCCACCACGAGGTGGTCTTGGGGACCGAGGGCCAGTCGCTTGTGATCCGCCAGGACTCCACCGACCGCTCCTCGTTCATGCCCGGCGTGCTCGCCGCTGTGAGGGCAGCCCCGGAGCGTGTCGGGCTGGTTGTGGGCCTCGACGCGCTGTTGGACATCTGACCCTGCGTCCGACCGTGTCGTTGCGGCGCCTGCTGTTCAGCCTCCTGGTGGCGGTGGCGGTGGCGGCCATGGTGTCCGCGGGTTTCTGGCAGCTCCATCGGCTGTCCGAGCGCCGCGACCGCAATGACGCCATCGCCGACCGCAGCCGGATGCCCGTGGTGGAGCTGCAAGAGCTGGTGGGGGTGAACGACCCCTATGGGGTTGGGCGTGATTTTGAGTTCCGCAGGGTGAGGGCGGAGGGCGTGTATCTGCCCGGTGCCGAGGTGCTGATCCGGAATCGCTCTTATGAGGGGAGTGCCGGGTATTGGGTGCTGACCCCTTTGCGTCTCGGGTCCGGTGCGCTGGTGGCGGTGAACCGGGGCTGGGTGCCCTTCGGCGCGGGCGGTTCTCCGGCTGGTTTCGCCCCGGTGTCCGCAGAGGTGGCTGTGGTCGGGTTCGCGCGGGCGACGGTCACCGCTGCGGGGCTCCAGCAGGCCGATCCCGCCGATGGGGTCCTGGCAGAGATGGCCCGCCCCGACTTGGCCCGGCTGTCTCAGCAGCTAGACGGCGATCTGCTGCCGGTGTATATCCAGCTCCGATCAGAGTCGCCGTCGGCCGGCGGCGCCCTTCCTGTGCCGGTGCCCTTGCCCGACCCCGGCGACGGCGCCCACCTGGCCTACGCCGTGCAGTGGTTCGTCTTCGCCGCAGTCGCAGCGCTGGGCTATCTCCTCGTCCTGCGCCGCACAAGCTCTTTAAAACCCTGACACGCGACAATGGGCGCGATAGCGCTGTCGTTGTATCTGCGTTTCGCGGAGAAGCGGTTAGCCCTGTCCGTTGGACAGAACGTCGGCCATGGTGTCGAACAGGATGCCGATCTCGTGGTCGGTGATGATCAGCGGCGGGCAGATGGCCAGCCCGGTGCCGACTGGACGCAGCACCACCCCGGCTTCCAGCAGTCGCATCCGGGCGGCTGCGGCGTCGTAGCCCAGTTCGGCGGCGTAGACGGCG
Source organism: Candidatus Poriferisocius anaerobius (assembly GCA_028278785.1). Lineage (GTDB taxonomy): Bacteria > Actinomycetota > Acidimicrobiia > Acidimicrobiales > Bin134 > Poriferisocius > Poriferisocius anaerobius. Next base: position 10,400 of record JAPYOG010000291.1, read on the forward strand.
CCGGCGCCCCGGTAGCTCTGGATGATCCCGTCGGCCTGGAGGGCGGCGAGGCCCTCGGTGAGCTTTTCGGCCAGGTGCGGTACCCGCTGCACCAACTGCTCCTTCTCCATCAGGGCCAGGTTGGCCACTCCGGCGGCCATGCAGGCGGGGTGGCCGGCGTAGGTGTATCCGGTGCGCAGGGTATAGCCCGGCTGCTCCAGCACATCGCACACCGCCCGGCTGCATATCACCCCTCCCACAGGCTGGTAGCCGGAGGTGACCCCTTTGGCGAAAGTCATAAGATCGGGCGTCACGCCGTAGTGCTGGGCCCCGAACCACGACCCGATCCGGCCGAACCCGCAGATCACCTCGTCTGTGATCAGCAAAGCGCCGTGCTGGTCGCACAGCCGCCGAAGCCCCTGCAAGTAGCCGTCCGACGGCGGGTACACGCCTCCCGCCCCTTGCAGTGGCTCGGTGATGACGGCGGCCACCCGGCCATCGTGGGCGGCCATGGCGGTGCTCACCGCCTCGATGTCGTCGCGGGGCACCTCGATGAAGTGGGGCGCCAGATCCCCCCATCCCTCCCGGTTGGCGGCGATGCCCTGGGCGGAGGTGCCCCCGAAGTTGGTGCCGTGGTAAGCGTCGGTGCGCCGGATGATGACCTGGCGGTCGGGCTCGCCCCGTAGCTGGTGTACCGCCCGGGCGATCTTGAGCGCGGAGTCCACCGCCTCAGATCCCGAGCCGCCGAAGAACACCCGTCCGTCGGGATGGGGCGACCGCTCTGCCACCAGAGAGGCCAATTCCTCCGCGGGCTGGTTCGTGAACGGTGCGAACGTCTGGTAGGCGTCCAACAGCCGCATCTGGTCGGCCACCGCGTCGATGATCTCGGCCCGACCGTGGCCGGCCTGGCAGTACCACAGGCTGGCCATGGCATCCAGGTAGCGCTTGCCCTGCTCATCCCAGAGCGTGCAGCCCTCAGCTCGCACGATGGTGATGAAGCCGTCGGCTGCGGGCGGGGCGAACCCATGCAAGAACTTCGTAGGCATCGCCGCATTCTACGCAATCAAGCTAGCTTTGCAGGCTAATTGCGCCCGTCGCGAGATTGAAGCCTATCTGACTGCATTGTTGCTGCGTTTGAGCGAGCTGATGGGCGAGGATGCCGTGGATGCGGTGTGCGAGCAGTTCGAGCTGCCCCGGCATATTTTCCGCTTCGGACAGCTCTGGCGGGGGCACGAGCGAACTGCGGTCCAGCCGGTCGCTGCCTTGGCCCGATGCCAGAGCCATACCCCAAGGCTATAGGCAAGGCCGCAGGCCGCCCGGCAGCCGAAGTAGGCTGCTTCGGTGACCGGCTCATCCCAACCGGATCGACGCGTGCTCCCCAGCTGCTGGGGCAGCCGAGCCGGCCGCTGATTCCGCTGACGCGCAAGGAGGAGCCATGGCTCGATTCGGCAAGGTGCTCACCGCAATGGTCACGCCGTTTCGAGACGACGGCTCGCTCGACTTGGACGCTGCCGTCTCCCTGGCCCGATGGCTGACAAGCCACGGCAGCGACGGCTTGGTGGTGGCCGGCACAACCGGGGAGTCGCCCACGCTGACCCACGACGAGCAGATCGACCTCATCACCGCCGTGGCCTCGGCGACCAGCGCTCCGGTGGTGGCGGGGGCGGGCAGCAACGACACCGCGGCGGCCGCCGAGCTGACCGAGCGGGCCACCGAGGCAGGGGCTCGCGGCATCCTGTCGGTTGCCCCCTACTACAACCGGCCCTCGCAGGCGGGCATGGCCAAGCACTTCGCCGCGGTGGCGGCGGCCACCGATCTGCCCGTGCTCATCTACGACATACCCGTCCGCACCGGGCGCAAGGTGGAGACCGCCACGCTTTTGGAGTTGGCCCACGGCGTGGCAAACATCTCAGGCGTCAAGGACGCGGCCGGCGATCCTGCCGAAACCGCCAGGGTGATAGCCGAGGCGCCCGCTGGTTTCGAGGTGTACAGCGGCGACGACAGCCTCACCCTG
>JAPYOG010000292.1 GCA_028278785.1 Candidatus Poriferisocius anaerobius
CAGGCCGTCGATGTCGTCCATCGCCAGCCCGGCGTCGGCCACCGCCTCCCGGCAGGCGTCGATGGCGAGGCTCATGGGCGTCCGGCCCAGCCTCCGGCCAACTTGCGACATGCCGATCCCGGTGATGGCCACCTTCGACTCGAACTTGTCGGCCGTGGGCATGGGCCTCACCGGGGCAGCGACAGGCTCGGCATACTCGGCCTGCGCCGACGGCGGCTCACCGGTGGGGGCGAACAGGGGCAGCCACACGTCCTCGTGCTGCTCGAAGCGCACCGAGACGGGCATGCCGATGACGACATCCTCGGGCTCGGCGTCCACGACAAGGGTGGTGAGCCGCACCAGCGGGTCCTCTTCGATGGCCACCAGCCCGATCACATAGGGGACCTCCATGTCGGGCAGCCACGGCTGGTGGTTGACGGTGACGCCCACGACCGTGGCCCGGCCCGAGACCTCCAGCACCTCGGGGCTTTCCCAGCAGCGGGGACAAGCCTCTCCCGGCGGGTGCAGGTAGCGGTCGCACCCGGCGCAGTACTGGAAGCGCAGCACCCCCTCGGCGCCTGATGTCCAGAAGAACTCGTTTTCGAGGGTGAGCTTGGGCAGGGGGGGCATGACCGGGAATCTTACGCAGTCGGAGAGTAGAGATTGAGCTTGCCGCCCCGCACGAAGCCCGCCAGGCGCAGGCCCGCGGCCGCCGCCGTCTCCACTGCCAGCGCTGAGGGGGCGCTCACCGCCGCCAACTCAGCGAACCCAGCCGCCCATGCCTTCTGCACCATCTCGAACGACGCCCGGCCGCTCACAAACAGGCCCATCCCGCGCGCCGGCAGCAAACGGTCCAACAGCAGGCGGCCCACCACCTTGTCGACCGCGTTGTGGCGGCCGATGTCCTCCCTGACCAGCACGGGCTCGCCGTCGGCGGCGAACACGGCCGCGGCGTGGACGCCGCCCGTGGCACCGAACAGGTCTTGGCGGGCCACAACCCGCTCGGGCACCCCGGCCAGCACGTCGGGAGGCAGAAGGGTGCTCGCCGGCGGCAGCGGGCTCAGCCGCTCCCGCAGCGCATCGATGCTCTCTGTCCCGCACAGCCCGCACGACGAGGTGGTGAGCCCCAGGCGCGGCGTGGCCGGCGGGGCGCCGTCGGTTTCCACGGTGACCAGGTTGAACTCGGCATCCGCAGCGGGCTCGGTGGCGCAGTAGCGGATGGAGGTCACCGATGCATCGGCCAGGAGGCCCTCGGTGAAACAGAACCCCGCGGCCAGCTCGAAATCGTGGCCCGGGGTCCTCATCGTGGTGGTGACGGTCACGTCGTCGAGGCGAATGGTGAGGGGCTCCTCCACCACCAGCTCATCAGGGCGCCGGTTCTCCTGGCGCCCGTCCCAGTGGCCCACCAGCACTTGCTGGGAACGCCCGCGGGTCATCGCCGCGGCGCACCTCGAACTCGATGAAGCTCACCCATGCAACGACGTTACCGCCGCAGGCGGGATTGGGAGTATCGGCGCGGACTAGAAGTCCATGTCGGGCATGCCGCCGGGCGCGCCGCTGCCGTTCTCCTCGGGCTTGTCGGCGATCACGGCCTCGGTGGTCAAGAACAGACCGGCGATGGAGCCGGCGTTCTGGAGCGCCGAGCGGGTGACCTTGGCTGCATCGATGATGCCGGCGGCCATCAGATCCTCGTAGTCGCCGGTGGCCGCGTTCAGCCCGGAGCTGCCATCCAGGTTGCGGACCCGTTCCACGACCACGCCGCCCTCGAGCCCGGCGTTGACCGCGATCTGCGCCAGCGGGCCCTCAAGGGCCTTGGACACGATGCGCGCCCCAGTGGACTCATCGGCATCCGCCAGATTCCCCGCGGCCTTTTGCACCGCTTCCTGCGCCCGAAGCAAGGTGACGCCGCCGCCGGCGACCACGCCTTCTTCGATGGCGGCCTTGGTCGTGCTGACGGCATCCTCGATGCGGTGCTTCTTCTCCTTGAGCTCCACCTCGGTGGCGGCGCCGACTTTGAGGACGGCCACACCGCCCGACAGCTTGGCCAGGCGCTCTTGCAGCTTCTCCCGGTCGTAGTCGGAGTCGGTGTTGTCGATCTCGGCCTTGATCTGGGAGATCCGGCCCTCGACATCGCTGCGGTCGCCGGCGCCCTCCACGATCGTGGTCTCGTCCTTGGTGATGACGATCTTGCGGGCCCGGCCCAGAAGATCCAGCGTGGTGTTCTCCAGCTTGAGGCCCACCTCCTCGCTGATCACCTGGCCGGCGGTCAGGATGGCCATGTCCTGGAGCATGGCCTTGCGCCGGTCGCCGAAGCCCGGCGCCTTCACCGCGGTGGAGTTGAAGGTGCCCCGGATCTTGTTCACCACCAGGGTGGCCAGGGCCTCGCCCTCCACATCCTCGGCGATGATCAAAAGCGGCTTGCCCGCCTGCATGACCTTCTCCAGCACGGGCACGATGTCTCGCACAGCGGTAACCTTCGAGCCCACGAACAGGATGTAGGGCTCGTCCAGCACCGCTTCCATCCGCTCGGCGTCGGTCACGAAGTAGGGGGAGATGTAGCCCTTGTCGAAGCGCATGCCCTCGGTGAAGTCCAACTCCAGGCCGAAG
>JAPYOG010000293.1 GCA_028278785.1 Candidatus Poriferisocius anaerobius
GTGTCGATCACGGCAACCTTCACCTCGGCTCCAGCCGGCCATCCGGCCCACAGCGCGCGGGCGTCGACTGCGTCCAAGAACCACTGCTCGCCGGAACGGGGGTCGTCGCCGCCGGGGGATTGGCTGAACTCGACCGTGACCGGACGGTCGACGGTGAGCACCGTGGGCATCGGCTCGCTGTTCTTCGGCATGACCCCCGAAGAGGCAGCCGAGGCGGTCCCCACGCTCTGGACCGGCAGCGAATCCGACGGCACCCCCAGGTGCTATCTGCTGGCCCCGGCCAACGGGCCCAATGGCGTGGTGTTCACGGTTTACAACAGCTCCATTGAGCGTGTGGACATCATCAACCCGTCGATCACCACCCGCTCGGGCGCCAGCGTGGGCAGCACCGAAGCGCAGCTCTACGAGCTGTTCGGGGAACGGCTCCTCTCCACCCCTTACGCCGATGGCACCGGGAACTCGATCCAGTACGTCCCCGTGGATGAGTCCGATTTGGCCTACCGGGTGATCTTTGAAACCGACGGCTCGACGGTCACATCCATACGGGCGGGCCGGCTTCCCTCGGTAGAACCCGCCGAACCCTGCACCTGATCGCTCATCAGGCCATCGGGCCGCCCACCTCGTCGACCATCATCGATCATCCAGTCGATCGTCATCGACCACCTCCTCGATCACCATCGAGTCGACCACCATCGATCGTCTAGTCGTGTCGATCACCTAGTCGTCGTAGGGTTCGGGCATCAGCACGAACTCGGGGTACGCCTCTATCCCCAGCTCGCCGGCGTCTTGGCCCATGCGCTCGACTTCCTCTGAGACCCGCAGCCCCAAAGTGGCGTCTATCGCCTTCCACACTATGTAGGAGGCGATGAACACGAAGGCCCCGACAGACACTATGCCCAGAAGCTGGATGTGGAACCGGCCTCCGGCGGCAATCGTCACGGCCAGCGTGCCCCAGATCCCGCTCAAGAGGTGGGCTGGAATGGCGCCCACCACATCGTCGATCCTGCGCATCTCCAGCGCCTTGATCCCAACGGTGCAGACCACCCCGCCAACGGCGCCGATGACCACCGCCCACCAGTGGTCCACCATGGTGGGGCCGGCGGTTATGGCGACAAGCCCCGCGATGGCGCCGTTGAGGCCGGCGAAGAGGTCGATGCGGCCCAGCACCTGCCGCGAGACGGCCAGCGCAGCGATCACACCGGCTGCGGCGGCCAGATTGGTGTTGACCAGCACGATGGTCATGACCACGGCATCGCGGGGCGTGCCCAGGGCGAGCTGGGAGCCGCCGTTGAAGCCGAACCAGCCGAACCACAAGATGAACACGCCCAGCGTCACCACCAGCACATTGGAGGGGGGGGTCGGCCTCACGGCGCCGTCCTTTTTGAACTTGCCCAGCCTGGGGCCGATCACCAGCACACCGGCCAGTGCCGCCCAGCCGCCGGTGCCGTGAACGATGGTGGAACCGGCAAAATCTTGGAAGCCCTCCTTGGCGAGCCAGCCGCCACCCCAAGTCCAGGCGCCCACAATCGGGTATATGAAGGCCGTCAAGACGAGGGTGAACACAAAGAACGCCTCCATCTTGATGCGCTCGGCGATGGCGCCCGACACTATCGAGGCCGCGGTGGCCACGAACACCATCTGGAAGAACCACTGGGACATCTTGGCGAAGCCGGTTTCCACCACGCTGGCGGCGGCGTCGAAATTCTCGTCCACAAGAGCTTTCTCGTCGCCCGACGGCCCGTAGAGGAACTCAAAGGCGCCGAACAGGTTGCCCACATCGACGTACATGATGTTGTAGCCGATGAAGAAATAGGCGAGTCCGGCGATGGAGTAGATGCCGATGTTCTTGAGGCAGATCATTGACGCGTTCTTGGTGCGGACGGCGCCCGACTCCAGCATCGTGAAGCCCGCGCACATCCACATCACCAAAGCGCCCCAGATCAAAAAGGCAAAGGTGTTGAACACGAACTGGCTTGGCAGGTCAACCATCAGGCCCCCTGTTGTGTTGGCTCCCTCCGCGTCTCATAGGTCCACCCAGCTTATGGCATCGCGCAACATGGGAGGGAGGAGGGGGCATCAAACCGGGCGAGGACAGGGGCAAGACCCCGCGCCGGGCCCGGGCTCAGAGGAACGAAACCGACGGGCGGCGGACATCTGCCAGAGCCCGCAGCACCGAGTAGGCGGTGACCGCGCTGGTGCGGGGGTTGTCGGGCGAGGCGGCGTTCTCGAACGAAAGCTCGTAGTTGCCCGCCGTCCCCGAGGCCCTCACCGCATGGCGGACCCGGGTGGCCGCAGGATCGCCCACCATCTGCACCCGCACACGGTCGAAGCCAACGGTGGCCAAAGACAAAGTGGCGGTCACGTTGGCGGACTCCGGGAATCGGGCACACGCCTGCCGAGCAGCCCCGTCGAACACCATGATCGGATCGGATCCGCTGGCGAGGGCTTCCCGCACTTCCTCGTCCATCCACGGCCGGCTCAGGGCCGCAGCAGGCTTGGTGCTGGTGATGGACACGGTTTCAAGCGGCCCCAAGAGCATGGCTGCTCGCAAGATGTCGAAGCCGCCGATCGCCCCGGTACACAGGTAGAGGCGCCCCCCTTGAGCCTGGCGCAGCTCGGCCTCGAGGCCTTGGTCGGCCAGCGCGCCGATGCTCACCACCAGCAGATCGGCGCCTGATTCCCGCACTGCGGCGCCGTGGTCGCGGAGCGCTCCGTGACCAGCCGCCTCCACCACCACATCGGAGCGGGAGAGCAGCGCATCGCGGTCATCCACCCCGAGGGGGTGGCGGACGGCGGGATCCAACACCGATGTGAGCGCCACACCGTCGATTGCCCCCTTCGCCAGTTCACGGGCAACCACCGAGCCAATGGCCCCGCAACCGATCAGCCCCACTCGAACCACAAGCCCAGGATATCGGCAGGATCACCAACCCGGGTTCCCCCAAACGCGCCGACTGCGGATGCCAGCGGGAACAGCGGGGAGATATCGGCAGGATTCCCAACCCCGCTTCCCCCAAACGCTGAAGCTGTGATTGGTACTGTCGGGGCATGGGCCGGGCAAACATGGCAGGCTGAGAACCTTGATGAGCGATGTGCGGATCACAGTGCCGGCGGCACCTGCCTACGGCCGCATGGCGGAGATCGCCGCTGCACACGCCGCTGATCACCAGGGATTTGCTCCCACCGACACCGCCGACCTCCGTTTGGCCGTCGCAGAAGCAGTGCTGCTGCTGCTCGATTCCGATCAGCCGGCCGGAACCATGGAATTCGACTTTCTGAGCAAGGCCGGGATCGTCACCATCGAAGGCCGGCTCGATGCCGGGGAGGCCAAGGCGATCCCCCATGCGAGGATCGACCGCTTCGAGTCCGCGGCGGGACCGCTGGTGGACTCCTGGAAGCTCGATCCGGAACAGCACCGCCTGTGGCTGCAAAAGTCGGCCGACAGGATCAGCGAGCTGTAGCGCTCGAGCAGCCTCACACCCCGGTGGAGCCGAATCCGCCTGCGCCCCTCGACGACGACGGCAGCTCCTCCACCTCGACGAAGTTGGCCTGCTCCACCCGCTGGAGCACAAGTTGGGCGATGCGGTCGCCCCGGCGGACCGTGAACGGCTCGGCCGGATCGGTGTTCACCAGCAGAACCTTGAGCTCGCCCCGATAGCCCGAATCGATCAGCCCCGGCGTGTTCAGGCACGTCACGCCGTGGCGCAGGGCAAGCCCGCTGCGGGGCTGCACAAAGCCGGCGTACCCCTCCGGGATGGCGATGTGCGTGCCGGTGGGCACCAACCCCCGACCGCCCCCCGGTGCAAGCTCGACGTCTTCGCTGGCCACCAAGTCGGCGCCGGCGTCGCCTTCGGTGGCGTAGCGGGGAAGCGGTAGCTCGGGCCGGCTGCGAACAATGGGAATCTCCAACACGGCGGTGACACTACCCCGCTGCGCTACAGCAATGGCGAAATGGCGCCAACCAGTCGGGCAGTGCGGGTTCACCCCCACCCGGCATCTATCGTCAAACCTCATGTTGGCTTGGATGGATTTGGAGATGACTGGTCTGGACCCTGCCAGCGACGTGATCGTGGAGATCGCCACCCTCGTCACCGACAACGATCTGGAGTTGGTGGCAGAAGGGCCCGACCTGGTGGTTTCCGCCCCCGCCGAAGCCCTGGCCTCGATGGAACCCGTGGTTGTGGAGATGCACGCCAAAAGCGGGCTCATCGAAGAGGTCAGAGCGTCCACCATCAGCTTGGCCGCTGCCGGTCAAATCACCCTGGACTTCCTCAGAACCCATATCGACAAGCCCGGCACCGTTCCGCTGTGCGGCAACTCCATCGGGACGGACCGCCGTTTTTTGGCCGCGCAGCTTCCCGAGGTGGACGGTTTCTTTCACTACCGCTCGATCGACGTGTCCACCGTGAAGGAACTGGCCCGGCGATGGAACCCCAAGGCTTATGAGGCGGCGCCAAAGAAGGCCAAAGGGCATCGGGCCCTCGACGACATCCACGAGAGCCTCAATGAGCTGCGCCACTATCGAGATGGCTTCTTCTGCATCCCCTAAGAGGCGGGCCGATGGCCGGGCGGGCCACCCACCCGTCTAGAGCGGATTCAGCCAGCGCAGTCCGGGGAACCGGGCAAAGTCGGAATCATTGGAATGAACCTCTGCCTGATGCTCAATGGCCAGCGCGGCGATGTGAGCGTCAGTGACGAGATTTCCTCCGACTCCAGCTGCCACAACGAGCTGGCGCAATATGGAGAGGTGCTGGGAACCAGGATTCAGCGGGGCTACCTGAGGCAAACTGAGCCATTCCGCAATCAAATCGACCGCCCGTTCAGGCGAGACCGGTCGAATCGCCGTGCGGTGTTGGGTGACGATGCGAACGAACCCCGCAGCCACCATCCAGGGAAATCCGATTCGCTCCGTCCCGTTGGCCAATTCCTCCCACCAGTCGCGGGCCTGCTCGTGCAGTGGGGCATCCTCGTTGTAAGCATAGACCAGCAAGTTAACGTCGGGGACGATCACCGGTCAGACGCCGCTTCACGTCTTTGGCCCTCCACACGGGCTTCCTTCTGCAAGAAGGCTTCTACTTCGAGCTCGTCGCTGAGCTGATTGAGTCGGAGTGGGTCAACGCCGGGCTGCAAACCGCAATTGAGCGGCTGAACTCGATACGGCTCAGACAGCGTCGCTCTCTCAGGCCTCAGTCCTTTTCGCAGAATCTCGTTGACCACCTGTTTGAACGGCTGTTCGAGCAGCCGAGCCCGCTCCTTCAGCGCATCGGCCACGTCATCGTCGATGGTCATCGTTGTCCTCATATGAACATCTTGATGCCTATAAATAGAGATGTCAAGATGTTCTACAAACGTGGTGTGGTGGTCAGTCGTCGTATGGCTGGGGTTCCGGGC
>JAPYOG010000294.1 GCA_028278785.1 Candidatus Poriferisocius anaerobius
CCATCTGGGTATACGCCGAGACCTCGGGCGGCAGCGTGGCCTCCATCAGCCTCGAGCTGTTGGCCAAGGCCCGCGATCTGGCCGACACCGTCGAAGCAGTGGTGGGCGCAGACGGCGAGCCGCTGGCCGCCGAGCTGGGCGCGCACGGTGCTGCCACCGTTCACGCCACCGGCGATTTGGGCGGCGGCCTCCCCGGCCCCGCGGTGGCATCGGCCATGGCCGCGGCCATAGAGGGCGGCGCCGGCCCCGATGCGGTGCTGTTCGGCACCACCTACGACGGACGCGACGTGGCCGGGCGGCTCTCGGCGAAGCTCAACGCCCCGGTCATCACCAACATTGTGGAGCTAGAGCCGGTTGACGGCTCGCTGGCGGGCACAGAGCCGGTGTTCGGCGGCACCGTCAACGTCACCACGCGGTTCAGCGGATCGGGTGTCGGGCTGTTTTTGGTGCGGCCCAAGTCCTTCGCCGCCGAGGAGTCCGGCGGCAGTCCCGCCGCGGTGTCGGCGCTGCCGGTTCCCGACCTGGGGGCCACAGGAGCGGCCCGAGTGGTGAATCGCTTCGCCGAGGAGTCCACGGGCCCCAGGCTGGACGAAGCCGGCGTGGTGGTGTCGGGGGGCAGGGGTCTGGGCGACGCCGAGAAGTACTCGATGATCGAGGAGCTGGCCAAGCTGCTCGGAGGAGCGGCCGGCGCATCCCGGGCCATCGTGGACGCCGGATGGGTTCCCTATTCCCACCAGGTGGGCCAGACCGGCAAGGTGGTCAAGCCCGACGTGTACGTGGCCTGCGGCATCTCCGGGGCCACCCAGCACATGGTGGGCATGAAAGGCTCCAAGAGCATCATCGCCGTCAACAAAGACGCCGAGGCGCCCATCTTCGGAATCGCCGACCTCGGCGTGGTGGGCGACGTCCACAAGGTGCTTCCCAAGCTGATCGAGGCCCTCCGGGACCGGAGTTGAGCCCCGCTTAGACCAGGGGCCACGGAAGGCGGCGTCCGCTGGGGTCGATGGGGAAGCAGCCCGCGCTTGCCAGGGCATTGGCCCTCGCCAGCACGGCCTCGCTCTCCAGCGGCGCGAGCAGGTCGGCAACGTCGCGGGGGAGCCCGTCTTCGAGCAGCCGGGCCATGTCTGCGGCCACCTCAGGGGGCAGGGGATGGCCGGCCCATTCCCAGATCACGGTGCGGAGCTTGAACTCGCAGTGGAACGCCAGCCCGTTGTCGATGGCGTAGAGGCGGCCGTCGTCGCCGAGCAGGATGTGGCCCCCCTTGCGATCGGTGCTGTTGATGATGAAGTCGTACGCGCAGAGCCGCTGGAGCCACCGGTGGTGCGAAGGCGCCTCCCGCAGGGTGAAGTAGTGCTCGTCATAGTCGGTGGGCACATATAGCTGCACCGAACCCTCGCCCAGCGGACCGTCCCGGACCACGGTTGGGGGGATCAGGTCCCACCCAAGCGTGCGGGACAGCGCGAAGGCCGCGGCTTCCCGCTTGTGCAGACCGGCGGGGAAGTCCCACAGCGGCCTCTCGCCCCGCAACGGCTTGTACACCCCCTGGACAACGGGGGCGCCGGGGTATCGGACATCTACCAGGAAGGTCATGTTGGAGCTCCACGGCATCCGTCCCAACACCTCCAGCTCTCCGTTGCGGAGCAGCTCGACCGCCGCATCGTCGGCCAGCGGGGGCCGCTGCCGGAACGGGGACCGGTCTTGGTGCTGGGGGGCGCTCACCGCTGGTCGGCTAGTTGGAGCAGGCGCACCACGAGCCGTCGCCGTTGAGCGGGGCGCCGCAATACCGGCAAGGGGGGCGACCGGCGGCCACAATCTGCCGGGCTCGGGTCACGAACCCGGCGACCTGGTTGCGGGTGATGAGGAACCGGGCCGTGGCCGGCTCGGCGGGATCGTCTTGAGAGCGCACTTCGGTGGCCAGCACGAGCATCCGGTCGGTGTCCGGGTCGTAGCCGATGCCGATGTCGCCCACCGCCCATTCGGCATCCACCGGCTCGATCAGCCCGATGTCGGGCTCGGGCGCCACCGCGTCGGGGTCGCCGCTGATCTCTCGCAGCGCCCCGGCCAGGTACTCGGCCAGCACGGCCACCTGCTGCTTCTCCATCTTCAGCGACACCAGCGTGCCGGTGACCCCGGCTTGGAGGAAGAACACCCGCTGCCCCGGAGGCCCGACGGCGCCCACCGTGAAGTGCTCGAGGTGGGTCAGCTCGAACGAGGCGCTCATGGGCAGGCCAGCCCGGCGAGGTCAGCGGTGCTGTTCACAGCCAGAACAAGCGGCCTGTCGGGGCCGTAAGCGATGGCTGTGATGGAGCAGGGTGAGATAGCGATCCGCTGGAACATGTCCAAGTGGGCGCCCGAGGCGTGCGACACGGCGGCCTTGATGGTGTCGGCGTGCGACACTGCCACCACCTTCGAGCCGGGATGGCGGTCGGCCAAGGCGAGTGCGGCGCCGGTGATCCGGGCCTGCATCTCGGCGAACGACTCTCCGCTGGGGAACCGGAAGGTGCTGGGGCTGTTCTGCACTTGGCGCCAGTCGCGGCGGCGGCGCAGATCGCTGATGCGGCGACCAGTCCACTGGCCGAAGTCGCACTCGTTGAGGCCCTCGAGAATACGCACCCGCCGGCCCGCCGATCGGGCTATGGGCGCGGCGGTCTCCCGGGCACGCTCCATGGGGGAGGCGTACACCGCTGCGATGCAGCCCGGGCCCAAATCGGCGATGCGGGCCGCGGCCTGCTCGGCCTGCTCTCGACCCCGGTCGCTCAAATGGAGCCCTGGCGCCCGGCCGGGAAGCACCGCACCTGTGGTGGGAGTCTGGCCGTGGCGCACGAACAGCACCACGGTGGGTTTTCGGGGTTTGGCAGCCATGATCCTCTGACTTCTGGTTATCGCAAAGTGACAGCTTGGGCAGACCACTATCTTGCCGGTCGTGGACTCGCTTGACGAACTGGCTGCCGATGTTATCGCCTGTCGGGCCTGCCCCCGGCTGGTGGCGTGGCGGGAGGAGGTGGCTGCCGCCAAGCGGGCCGCCTACCTGGATTGGACGTACTGGGGGAGGCCCGTGCCGGGGTTCGGCGACCCCGAGGCCCGCATCGTGGTGGTGGGACTGGCGCCTGCCGCCCACGGGGCCAACCGCACCGGGCGCATGTTCACCGGCGACCGATCTGGCGACTTCCTGTATGCCTCGCTGCACCGGATGGGGCTGGCCAACCAGCCCGAAGCCACCGATGCAGACGACGGGCTGGCGCTGCGCGGCGCCTACATCACAGCTCCGGTGCGATGCGCGCCGCCCCAGAACAAGCCCACCCCTGCGGAGCGGGAAGCCTGCCGCCCGTTCCTGGTGCGGGAGCTGGCCCTGCTCCATCGGGCCAAGGTGTTTGTGGCGTTGGGGTCCATCGGCTACGCAGCGACGGCCGCCGAGTTGGAGGTGCGCCCCCGTCCGAAGTTCTCGCACGGCTTGGAAGTGCAGGCCCCCGGAGGGCGAACCGTTGTCTGCTCGTATCACGTGAGCCAGCAGAACACGTTCACCGGTCGGCTCACCCCGGAGATGCTCGACGGTGTGTTCGCACGGGCGCTGGCGTTGGCAGGCGGAGAGTAGACACCCTGCAATGGTTCGCGCTCAGCCGGATTGGGGCGGTACCGTTGGGGCTGTGACGAAGGGCCGTTTGCTCGCGGTGTTGGCCGCGACCGTTCTGCTGGCAACCGCCTGCGGCAGTTCCGGTGCCCCCACCTCCTACGACGACAACCCCGCCGACTACCGATTCGATGCGAACAGTCCATTGGAACCCGATGTCGGCCAAGCCGAGCGCAACTTCCGCAACGGGTGCAAGGAGGCGGGGGAAGACGATTTGGACGAGCGGGTGCAGGACAATCTGTCGGAGGTGTGCAAATGCGGCTTCGACAACATCAGAGAGGCTCTGACCTTTGACGAGTTCAAGCAGCTCGACGACGACCTCCGCAGCGACATCAACGCCGACTTGACCGAAGAGGTCAACGAGATCATGCGCCGGTGCATCCTGGGGGAATCCGGGCTCGGGTAGCTGCCTCGGGCATCCCTTCGGCCCAGCAGCTCGGCCCAGCAGCGGGCTTCGGGGGCTGCCAAGCGCTTCCGTCAGACTCCTATGCGAACCGCGCTCTCGGCCCAGTCGGGCCAGCGCTGGCGGCTCTTGGCCGCCAGCTTGTGCATAAGGGACACCGCTTGGGGGTCGTCGTCGCCCGGGCGGGCCTGGATCACCCCGTCTTCCAGCATGGCGTTGATCACGGCCCGGCCCAACTCGGTGCGAACCACGGTGAGCGTCCAGTCGGTGGCGTCGCCGATGCCCCCGGTGGAGATGTCGGCATGCTCGGCGGCGAAATCGGGACACAGGTTGCAGCCCTCCCGGGTCCAAGCGTGGCAGTCCCTGAGGTTGATCTCGTGGTAGTCGCCGTTCTTCATCCACACCTGGAAGACGCCCTTGACGTTCATCTTGGCGATCTGGCCGGTGGGCAGGCCGTACTTCACCCATAACAGCTCTTCGAACATGGAGTCGTCGAAGGTCTTGGAGCACAAAAGGCCGATGTTCAGCTTGATGGGGCGTCCTACCTTGCCCACCCGGCGGTTCCACATCACCGGGCCGATGGAGCTCTGGCAGCTCATTCCCACCAGGGCCAGGCGCTGGAGCCCCTTTTCTCTCGCCTCCCGATAGGCCAGCGGGTTGGCCGAGTATGTGTAGCGGCTGCCCGCACCCCGCAGCACCTCGTCGCGGTTTACGGCCAGCCCCGGAACCGCCTTCCAGCCAGCCGCGCCGCCTCCCTCCAGGAACGAGGTCAGGGCGCCGTCGATCACGTCGTTCTCCAGGCACCAGATCAAAATCGCCGACACCAGGCCGCCGTCTTGGCCGGTCTCGTACACGAAGTCGTCGCTGGCCCGCACCAAGAGGATGTCGCTGTAAATGCCCGACACCTCGTCTTGGGTGCGGATGCGTCCGAACAGGTGCTCGTCGGCCTCGGTCTCCCAAGTGCGGAAACGGGGGCAGGCCCGCGTGCAGGAGGTGCATCCCTTCTGGCCGTGGGCGCAATCGGACAGCCCGAGCTCCTCCTCCAGGTGGAATGGCTTGTACTGGCCGGGCTCGTGCTTGTAGCCGATCACGTCGTGGGGGCAGGCGATCACGCAGCCCGCGCATCCGGTACACAGCCCGGTGTCTATGACCTCCTCGTAGAGCTCTTTCCACTGGTTGGTCCAGCGAGTTTTGGCTTCAGCCACCCCCAGACTTTGCCACGCAGCACGGGTAGACGAGTCATCCGAAGCCCGTTTGCCGCATTCAACTCGCTCAACCACACATTGAACACCACCGAACCCGATATCCGAGCATGCGTTGGACTGCGAAGAGGCGCACCGGTGGGATTTGAGGTTCAGCGCAGATCTGCTGCGGCAGCATCGGGTGCTGTGGCCGATCTGCACCGGGTGCTTGAACGGGGTGATGGCACCGGATGATCCTGATAGCCTGACGTTTTCCGGGCCGTTAGCTCAGTTGGCTAGAGCACCTGCATGACGCGCAGGGGGTCAGGGGTTCGAGTCCCTTACGGCCCACCGAATGGATGTCGCCCAGTCCAGTGATCAACGGCGGCTGGGCTGGTTGCTCGCCGGGGTGGGCATGCTGGCGGTTTCCACTGACTCATTGTGGATCCGGCTCTCGGAGGCCGACGCCGTGGATGTCTCCTTCTGGGTGGCGTGCTGCTCGGTGCCCCTCTACACCGGGCTGAGCCACCGGCTTGAGGGGTGCTGGCCGCTTGAGGCGTTTCGCCGCCACCCCTGGCAGCAACTGGTTATCGGGGCGCTCTCCGGGGGCAGCCAGCTCTGCTTCGTGATCGCCGTCACCCAGACCCGAGTGGCCAATGTGGTGGCCATAGTGGCGGCGGTGCCGCTGCTGGCCGCGGTGACCGCCTGGATATGGCTGAGGGAGCGCATATCCCGAAGGATGGGCATAGCCATCGCTATCACGATGGCGGGGATCGGGGCGATCGTGTCCAGCTCGGTGGGGGAGCCCACCCTCACCGGCGACCTGCTGGGCGTCTTGGCCATCGGGGGCTTCTCGGTGAGCCTGACGATGTGGCGCCGGTATCCCGACATGAGCCGGCTGGTGGGCCTGTCCGTCGGCGGGGTGATGACGGTGGCGGCGCTGGGATACTGGGCTTCGCCGCTCTCGCTTGACCTGCGGGCCTACCTGTCGATCGCCGCCATGGGCCTGTTGTTCAACCCCTTCGGCCGGTTGGCCCTGTCCAACGCGCCCCGTTTCGCCCCGGTGGCCGACGTGGCCCTGTTCTCGCCCGTCGAGACGGTGGCCGGGACCGTGTGGGCCGCCGTGTTCTTCAGCGAGTTCCCCCGGCCTGTTGCTGCCGCCGGCGCGGCCATCGTGCTGGTCGGCGTGTTCTACGGCACCTCTGCCACCATCCGCCCCAGAGCCCAAGCAGCTTCGGGTTAGCGAAACAAGTGATTGCATTGCAATCACTCAATCAAGGTAGAGTAGTGGTGGGTAGTGGGGAGCAGTGGACCCGTGGTCAGCAAGCTGAATAGCCCGCTTGGAGGTCTTGAGCAGAAGTAGCGTCGCGGGTTATGTCCAAGCTCAACATTTTGATGGTGATGGCAGATCAGCTGGCACCGCACTTCACCGGCGCCTACGGCCATCGGTTGGTGAAGACCCCGGCGATGGATGCCCTGGCCGAGCGGGGAGTCCGGTTCGACGCGGCCTACTGCAATTTCCCGCTGTGCGCGCCGTCGCGGTTCTCGCTGATGTCGGGCCGGCTGCCGTCGGCCATCGGGGCGTGGGACAACGCGGCCGAGTTCCCCGCCGCCATTCCGACGTTGGCCCACTACCTCGATTTGGCCGGGTACCGCACCGTGTTGGCCGGCAAGATGCACTTCATCGGACCCGACCAGCACCACGGGTTCGCTGAGCGGCTCAACACCGAGATATACCCCTCCGACTTCGCATGGACCCCCGACTGGGACAACCCGGGTGCGCGGATCCACAAGTGGTACCACAACATGGACAGCCTGTCGGAGGCCGGTCAGGCCCTGGCCACCTACCAGATGGACTACGACGAGGAGGTGGGGTTCGCGGCCGTCCGCAAGCTCTACGACTTCGCCCGCGACGGCGACCACCGACCGTTCTTTCTGGTGGTGGGGTTCATCCATCCCCACGACCCCTATGCAGCCCGCCCCGAGTGGTGGGATCTCTACGACCACGATGCAATCGACCTGCCCGAACCGGTTGACCTCGACTCCCTGGATCCCCACAGCCTGCGCATCCGCCGGGGTATCCAAGCCGATTCCGTCGGCTACACCGAGGAGCAGTGCCGCAATGCCCGACACGGCTACTACGCCAACACCAGCTACATCGACGGGTGGCTGGGAAGGATGGTCCGCGTTCTGGAGGAGACCGGTGAGCTCGACAACACGGTGGTGATAGCCACCAGCGACCACGGCGACATGCTCGGCGAGCGCGGTCTGTGGTTCAAGATGAGCTTCTTCGAGCGGTCTCTGCGGGTACCGCTCATCATGGCCGGGCCGGGCGTGGCCGACGCTGCGGTGGCCAACGCCTGCTCGCTGGTTGACCTGGCGCCGACCCTGCTGGACATCGCCGCCGACGGGGGCAACCGGGTCGAGCCGGTTGCGCCGCTGGCCGGGCGCAGCTTGTGGGAGAGCGCGACGGGAGGCCGCGACCCGGTGGACGAGGCCGTCGCCGAGTACACCGCGGAGATGACCTCCCACCCCATGTTCATGATCCGCCGGGGCCGCTACAAGTACATCCACTGCGACGCCGATCCTGCCCTCCTCTACGACCTCGGCGCCGACCCCTGTGAGCGGGCAAACCTGGCCGACGATCCCGTCCATGCGGAGGTGGCCGCCGGGTTCGCCGCCGAGGTGGCCGAGCGCTGGGACAGCAACGCCATCAGAGATCAGGTGCTGGCCTCCCAGCGGACCCGGCGGCTGCTGCACGCCGCCGCGGGCAACGCCAGCCGCGTCTCGTGGGACTATTCCCCAGCCCAAGACGCCGCCAACCAGTACGTGCGCGACCACATGGACTGGGCCGAAGCCGGCGCCCGCAGCCGCTTCCCAGAGCCAAGCTGACCAGCCACCCCTCCACCGCCCCTGCCCAAGCCCGTGGTCCTCTGGGCTTGGGGGAACTCCTCAGAGCAAGCGGATCTTTTGGACGTCTAGGGCATCTAGCCCCTCTTTCCCGTCCTGTCTGAGCCAATCCTCTTGACCCAACCACATCGGGAGCAAGACCCCCTTGATGTCTGGCGTGAGTCGATCTCCAGCCAAGCACCTAACCAACGCTGGAGGCAGTTCTCCGAGTGCTCGAAGTGCCCAAAGACGGGCGTTGCCACCGCCTAGGCAGGCATCCAATAGCGAATCGACGCAACCATGGCGCTGGAGCAGTTGAGCAGCGGCAGAAGCTCGGACGGTGTCACCTTCAGCCAGCCAGGCGACAAGCGTGCTTTGCAGATCGTCTGGCAGTTCATCAACTGCCGAGATCGCGTGCAGCGCGACCAGAGGCTCTGCATCGACGACTCTGTCGAGCAGCAGCTCTGGCCTGCGTGCTGCGCCCTGACCCAATCCCCAGGCCGCCGCCGCTCTCAATTCGCCTGGCAGACTTGAGTGCCCTGCAATCTCAGCGAGGGCTTCGGCTGCGGCATCAGATGGGAGTTCAGAAATTGCGAGAACCGCCTCCATCTGCTGATCGGCTTCGGTCTCAGGTTCGTCGATCCGCTGCATGATCTGGCCGATCCATGGGGTCGGTTCAAGCCGAGCCAGAGCTACTTGTGCCTCGAGTCGAATCCTCCAGTCCTCCAAGCTGTTTCCGCCTATCTCAGAGAGAATGTTGACGAGCCCTCGATACCCCAGAGCCCCCGCTGCTTTGACAGCCGCATATCGTTCCACCAGGTCGCTTGAGTGCAACGCCGCGACCAAGTCCCAGGAACCACCCGAGCACACCGGGCTTGATTCTTGTTCGACGACCCCTGCAAGAACCTTCTCATCTCCTGGGAAGAAGTCGCCAGGGTTCGCATAGACGAATCTCGGGCCTGTCCAGTTCCGCCACTGCCAGTACCGCTGCACCTTGCCGTCTTCTCCCTCGAAGACGATCCGGCCCTCGTTGTCGACGTGGACAAACCGCCCTCGCTTGGCCGGCACCCAACAAGGCCATGTCAGCGTGATCTCAGAACCCTCCGATGCAGCTTTCGGAGCAGACTGCTTGGCGCTCGAGATGCCGGCTCGAAGAGCCGCAGCCGTGAAGAAGATCGGAGGGCCGCAGCGAGCAGGATCCTGGTTGATATCAGCCAAGAGGAAGGCGAACAGGTCTTCATTTCGCATCCCACCGTCGTCCCATTTGCGATCTGGCGAATCTGAATGCGACAGCATGATCTTGAGCTTCGACTTTGCACGGGATTCCACCCTCAGCCCGCACCGCACGCACAAGAGATCGGGAAGGCGCAGCCTCTTGACCTTTGTCTGCCAGACCTTGTTGGCCATGGCGTAGCGCTCGAGTTCGATTGGTTGATGGCCGAACTGGTTTTCCAGGTGTTTGGACACTGATGCTGTACCGATCGCGCCGACGGACACAAAACGTGCGAAATCGGCGTCCTCTTTGAAGCCCACTAGGCCCTACCTGTGCTCATGCCTGCCGCAGTGTACTGGTGCATCACCCACAGCTGTCACCCCTGGTAGGTAAGGTCGGAGCTGTGATCTGTGACGTGCTTCCAGTCTTGCCGTCGATGGTGTCGGTCAAGCGCAGCGACCCCGTCTACATGGCCCATGCGTACCTGACAAAAGTTCCGGTTGCGGGGATTGTGCCCTTCATCGAGGCATTCACCAGCGAGGGTGAGATCGTGCTCGATCCATTCGCTGGATCGGGGATGACCGGTGTGGCCGCTCTCATGACTGGTCGGCGAGCACGGCTGTTCGATGTGTCTGTGCTTGGACGCCACATCGGGACCAACTACGTCAATCAAGTGCCGGAAGAGCACTTGCGCAAGCGGGCTGATGAGGTGATGCAGGAGGCGGGGGAGCGTATCGGATCGGTATACGCAGTTCAGTGCGACCAGTGCGGCGACATGGCTCAGGTCACCAAGACGGTCTGGTCGGCAGTCATGGAGTGCCCAGACTGCGGAGAAGCGATCCTCTACTACCGGAGCTTGGAGGCTGCGGGCTGGCAAAAGTCTCAGACGGCCTGCTCGCGGTGTGACGCACCTGTGACCAGCAGGTGTCGGCGTGTGGGCGAGAGACCGGTGGCGGACTCGATCAGATGTAGCTGTTCCCGCACCCAGATTGAGCAACCTCATCGGACTCCGCTCCAGGTGCCTGACTCTGCGGGGCTCAAGTGGCCCGATGTGGCAATCGAGGAGTTCCGGCAAATGTACGTTGCTTCGGCACTCGGCCGGCACAGCCTGACTTCAGTGGCGTCCTTTTATTCGCATCGCAATCTCTGCGCTTTGGCCGCTCTTCATGCCGCTATAGGCGAAGTAGATGAAGAGTCCCTGCGCGACAAGTTGGGGTTCGCCTTTACGGCCATCCTGACCAGGGCGAGCAAGCGGTATCAGTGGTCTCGCCAGCGTCCGCTGAACGCGGCAAACGCCAACTACTACGTTGCACCTGTCTTCTACGAGTGGAACGTCTTCGATCTCTTCAACCGCAAGGTGGAAGCAGCGATCCGATCCGACTCGTGGATCAGAGACGAACGGCGCACGCGACTCGATTGGGGTTGCGACGACGATCCCGGCGTCACCTACCACCTTGCGAGCGCGAATGGATTGCCCCTTGAAGATCATTCAGTCGACTACGTGTTCACCGACCCTCCTTTTGGGGCCAACATCTTTTACTCGGACATGAACCTCTTCCAGGAGGCTTGGTTGTCGGAGTTCACCGACCCAAGCGAAGAGGCCGTGATCGACCGGGTCGATACCGGAGCGCTCAGAACGGCTGATCGCTACGAGCAGATGATGACGGATGCACTGCGAGAGTGCCTTCGAGTCGTCAAGCCAGGGGGCTTCATCACCCTGTTGTTCGGCAACAGCTCAGGGAAGGTGTGGCAGCTTCTTCAACGTTCGATTGCAACAGCCGGCCTAGAGGTGGTTCCGGAGCTCATCACGGTGCTGGACAAGGGGCAGCGTTCAGTCAAGGGGCTTGCATCGGGCTTCGAGAACACAGCCACACTCGACCTCATGCTCACCATGCGTGCTGCTGAAGGAGTACCGGCTGACCTGGCGGCGCCTCCAGCATCTGCTGTGGAAGAGATCGTTCGGCAGCATCTTGCGGGACAAGCTGAATCCAGTCCCAGCCTGTTGTATCTGGAGCTGCTCCGTTATGGCTTCCGTTCTGGATGGGATCTAAGCAGGCTCGACTTGAGCCATGTGACCAAGATCATCGAGATGGGTCATGGAACGGTTGACCGCCGCAGTGCGCGGGTTGTCCCATGGCAAGCGCCGGGTGCGGTGGCCGCGGACGAGTCTGGGTCCGCGTCTGGAAGGCCGAGCTTGGGGGCAGAGGCGTAGGCGCTGGTGGTGTCCTGGGGTTGTCTGGGGTGCCTGGAAAACCGGTTCAGCAGTCGGCGCAGTGGCCGTGGAGGTCGAGGCTGTGATGTATGGGGGTGAATCCGGACTGAGAGGCAATAGCGGTCAGGCTCTGGTCCACCAGAAGCTCCACATCGCTGTCGAGATGGATGTCCTCGATAGCGCCGCAGCTAGTGCAAATCAGGTGGTGGTGATGTCCGAGCAGGGGTTCGGCCAGCTCGAAGTGAGCGTGGTCGCCTCCGGTGCTGATCTTTCGGATGGCGCCGCAGCGAACCAAGACGTCCAGATTGCGGTATGCCGAACTCTGGGCGAGGTTTCGGTCGGCCGCCACGATGTCCGGCAGGGTCATCGGCTGCCCGGCATGGGCCAGCACATCCACAAGCTGCCTGCGCCCGGAAGTGTAGCGATGATCTTGCCCGGCCAGCCTGGACCCTATTTGCAGGTGGATTTCCGCCAAACGGTCTTTGTCGCCGGGCACAGGCCGTGATTGGGCTGTCATTTGCGTTCAGTATTTCACCTGAAGCTTGCGGATAGCACTCATTCCTGCATATTGTCACGGAAATGAGAACTATTCTTGATATCAAAAGAATCCTGTGGCGCGCCTCTCTTGTGGCGGCTGTTCTGGCTTTGCTTGCCGCCGGCTGCGGCAACGACGACGATGCAGGCTCCGGCGGCCTGCCGGTGATCATGGCGACGACGTCCATCTGGGCCGATGTGGTGGGAAATGTGGCTTGCGACGGGCAGGCCGAAGTGGTCACGCTCATACCTCCAGGCGGCGACCCCCATGCCTTCCAACCCTCATTGCAGGATCGAGGGCGGATGGAGAGCGCAGTCATGATCGTGGCCAACGGTCTCGACCTCGAAGAAGGCCTGGGCGACACCCTCGAAGCGGTGGAAGAGGCCGGCACGCCCGTGTTCCACATGGCTGATCACATCGAGACCATCGGATTCGCCCCTGGCATGGAACTCGAGCACCACGACGACGAGGGGGAGGAAGAAGACCACCACGACGACGAGGAAGAGGAGGAAGAGGACCACCACGACGAGGATGAAGAGGAGGAAGAGGACCACGGCGACGAGGATGAAGAGGAGGAAGAGGACCACCACGACGAGGATGAAGAGGAGGAAGAGGACCACGACGAAGAGGAGGACGGACATGGCCACAGCGGCGAGGATCCCCACGTTTGGTTCGACCCGATCAAGGTGGCTGATGCGCTTCTTCCCCTCAGCGAGGCTCTGGCGGCAGAGGCGGGGCTTGACGCCGGTGCTCTACGCGCCTGTGTGACCGAGTACCGCGACGAGTTGGCCGCCCTTGATGCGGAGGTCAATGAGATACTGGCGCCCCTTGCCCATGGGGATCGCCTGCTGCTCACCAACCACGATGCGCTTGGCTACTTCTCCAATCGCTACGACTTCGAACTGATTGGGACGGTTATCCCCGGTGGC